>NZ_JBHXPI010000019.1:0-121787 GCF_042718575.1 Streptomyces sp. NPDC058579 | reverse complement strand
CCAAAACTCTGGGCCGCTGGCTCTTTGTTTTATACGCCCCGGGGGGCGCCGGCCCCCCCACCCCCCCCCCCAACAAACCGCGGGGGCCCCCTAACCAACTGCCCCCCCCCCCCGCCGCATACTTCTGTCGATCGTGGAGCAGTCGGATCGTGGAGCAGTCGGGGAAGCGGCGCTACCGCGCCAGCTCCTCCTTCAGCGCCTGGAGGAAGGCGTCGACGTCGTCCTCCGTGGTGTCGTACGCGCACATCCAGCGCACGTCGCCCGCGGCCTCGTCCCAGAAGTAGAAGCGGAACCGCTTCTGCAGCCGGGTGGAGACCTCGTGCGGGAGCCGCGCGAAGACCGCGTTGGCCTGCACCGGGTAGAGGATCTCCACCCCGTCCACCTCGCGCACACCGGCCGCGAGGCGCTGCGCCATCGCGTTGGCGTGCTGGGCGTTGCGCAGCCACAGGTCCTTGGCGAGCAGCGCCTCCAGCTGCACCGACACGAACCGCATCTTGGAGGCGAGCTGCATGGACATCTTGCGCAGGTGCTTCATGTGGCTGACGGCGTCCGGGTTGAGGACGACCACGGCCTCGCCGAACATCATGCCGTTCTTGGTGCCGCCGTACGAGATCACGTCGACGCCGACCGCGTTCGTGAACGCCCGCATGGGCACGTTCAGGGACGCGGCGGCGTTGGCTATCCGAGCACCGTCGAGGTGCACCTTCATGCCCTTGCCGTGGGCGTGCTCCACGATGGCCCGGATCTCGTCCACTGTGTAGACGGTGCCCAGCTCGGTGTTCTGGGTGATCGAGACGACCTGCGGCATGGCGCGGTGCTCGTCCTCCCAGCCCCAGGCCTGCCGGTCGATCAGCTCGGGGGTGAGCTTGCCGTCCGGGGTGGGCACGGTGAGCAGCTTGAGGCCGCCCATCCGCTCCGGGGCGCCGCCCTCGTCCACGTTGATGTGCGCGGACTCGGCGCAGATCACCGCGCCCCAGCGGTCGGTCAGCGCCTGCAGGGCGGTGACGTTCGCGCCGGTGCCGTTGAAGACCGGGAAGGCCTCGGCGCTCGGCCCGAAGTGGCTGTGCATGATCCGCTGGAGGTGGTCGGTGTACTCGTCCTCGCCGTACGCGACCTGGTGCCCGCCGTTCGCCAGCGCGACGGCCGCGAGCACCTCCGGGTGGACGCCCGCGTAGTTGTCGCTGGCGAAGCCGCGGACCGCCGGGTCGTGGTGACGACGGGCGTCGGTCTTCGCGGGCAGGCCGCCGACGGGGGCCGGGTTCACGGCTTGGGGGTCAGCCACAGACGCTGTCCATTCACTTCCTGCGCGGGCCGCTCCCAGACGGAGGCGATCTCGTCGGCCAGATCCTTGACGTCGGTGAAACCCGCGAACTTCGCATTCGGGCGCTCGGCGCGCATGGCGTCGTGCACCAGTGCCTTGACCACCAGGATCGCAGCCGCCGCCTTGGGCCCTGCGTCGCCCCCCGCCTTGCGGAAGTCGTCGCCCATGGCGAGCGTCCACGCCTCGGCCGCGGCCTTGGCCGAGGCGTAGGCCGCGTTGCCCGCGGTCGGCTTCGAGGCGCCGGCGGCGCTGATCAGCAGATAGCGGCCGCGGTCGCTGCGGAGCAGCGGCTCATGGAAGGCGAGGGAGGTGGACTGGACGGTACGGATGAGGAGCTTCTCCAGGAAGTTCCAGTCCGCGAGGTCCGTCTCGCCGAAGGAGGCGCCGCCGCGCCAGCCGCCGACGAGGTGGACCAGACCGTCGACCCGGCCGAACTCCTTCTCCGTCTTGTCGGCCCACTCCCGGGCGGCGCCGAGGTCGAAGAGGTCGACCGTGTCGCCGATGACCGTGGCTCCGCCGTGCGCGTACCGGGCGGCGTCGACCGCCTCGGCGAGGCGCGCCGGGTCGGCGTCGGCTCCGACGACGATGGCGCCGGCTTCGGCGAGGCGCATCAGCGTCGCCCGGCCGGCCGGACCGGCCGCACCCGCGACCGCGATGACGGCACCCTCAAGCGGCGCGCCGTTCCCGTTGCCGTTCATGGTCGTCCCCTCCTCCTCCGTGACTGGGTTCACGCGGCAGCCTGCTCGGCCCGCGAAGCGTTGGCGGCGGTGATGCCCTTGGTGGAGGCGATCACGCCCTTCAGCTTCTTGGAGAGGGCCTCATAGAACATGCTGAGCGGAAACTCGTCCGGAAGCACGTCGTCGACGAGCTTGCGGGGCGGGAGCGTCAGGTCCAGGGCGTCGGGGCCCTTGGCCCAGCGCGATCCGGGGTGCGGGGCGAGGTAGGTGGAGACGAGGTCGTACGCCTTGAACCAGTGGACCAGCTTCGGGCGGTCGATGCCGTCGCGGTACAGCTTCTCGATCTCGGCGCAGAGTTGGTTGGTGACCTCGGGGGCGCGCTGCCAGTCGATCTTGAGCTTGTTGTCCGTCCAGCGCACCACGTCGTGCTTGTGGAGGTACGCGAAGAGCAGCTGGCCGCCCAGACCGTCGTAGTTGCGGGTGCGGTCACCGGTGACGGGGAAGCGGAACATCCGGTCGAAGAGCACCGCGTACTGCACGTCACGGCCGTGCGTGTTGCCCTCGGACTCCAGCTTCACGGCCTCCTTGAAGGCGGTGAGGTCGCAGCGCAGCTCCTCCAGGCCGTACATCCAGAACGGCTGGCGCTGCTTGATCATGAAGGGGTCGAACGGCAGGTCGCCGTGGCTGTGGGTGCGGTCGTGGACCATGTCCCAGAGCACGAAGGCGGCCTCGCAGCGCTTCTGGTCCTCGACCATGGCCGCGATGTCCTCGGGCAGCTCGATGCCCAGGGTGTCGACGGCGGCCTCGGTGACCTTGCGGAAGCGGGCGGCCTCGCGGTCGCAGAAGATGCCGCCCCAGCTGAAGCGCTCGGGGGCCTCGCGCACGGCGATGGTCTCGGGGAAGAGGACGGCCGAGTTCGTGTCGTAACCGGCGGTGAAGTCCTCGAAGGTGATGCCGCAGAACAGCGGGTTGTCGTAGCGGGTGCGCTCCAGCTCGGAGAGCCACTCCGGCCACACCATGCGCAGCACGACCGCTTCGAAGTTGCGGTCCAGGTTGCCGTTCTGGGTGTACATCGGGAAGAGCACCAGGTGCTGGAGCCCGTCCTGACGGTCGGCGGCCGGCTGGAAGGCCAGCAGGGAGTCCAGGAAGTCCGGGACCTCGAAGCCGCCCTTGACCCACTTGCGCAGGTCGGCAACCAGCGCGCGGTGGTACGCGGCGTCGTGCGGGACGAGCGGGGAGAGCTCCTCGACCGCGGCCGCGATGCGCTCGACGGTGGCCTCGGCGAGGGCGCGGGACGGCGCGCCCTCGGCGTCGAGGTCGATGGACCCGTCCTTGCTCTGCCACGGACGGATCTCCTCCACGGCATTCTTGAGCTCGGGCCAGCCAGGGTGCTCGACCACCGGAGCAGCGGTTGCTATTCCCCCACGGGTCACGTCAGCCACAAGAATTTCCGTCATTTCACTTCCTCCACAGGAGAACCTCGCGTCAAGACACCGTATCCGTCCGCGGTTCTCCCAGACAAGGGGGGTAAGAGAAATTATCCTGCGGCACCCCCATGGTCACCGTGAATTTTCCTGCCGGACGGCGCCGAGGCGCTCGCATCCGCATCTGCGGGGCGGACCCGACCGGTGAAGTGCGGGATGACCTTGTCGCCCCGTTGACGCAGGGTCTCCGGACAGGCCTCCTGGGACGCGGGCGGGGAGACCTGCACGTGCCCTCCAGGGGGTTGTCTCGGGGTGCTGTCCTCTCTTTCAATTCGTCATATGGCCAGTCGTCAGTCCAACAAGAGGCAAGAGCCGGAGCCGGGATTGCCGCAGACGGCGTGGGCCGTGCTCGGACTGCTCTCGTTCCCCGGCGAGCGCACCGGCTACGAGCTGAAGAAGTGGGCGGACGCGTCGCTGCGCTTCTTCTACTGGTCGCCCGCGATCAGCCAGATCTACGCGGAGCTGCGCCGGCTCGAGACGTGCGGGTACGTGACGTCCGCGCGCTCGGGTCCTGAGGAGCCCCGGACCAAGCGGCTGTACGCGATCACGGAGGCGGGCCGGGCCGCCCTCGCGGACTGGGCCGGCGGCGACGGCGGTGCGGTGGTGCTGAAGCACCCGCTGGTGCTGCGGGTCTGGCTGGGGCACCTCGCCGAGCCGGACCGGCTGCGCGCGCTGGTGGAGGAGCACATCGACCGGACGCGCGCCGAGCTGAAGGAGGCCCGGGACGCCCTGGCCCACGCCGAGTCCGTACCGGAGTGGCGCCATCCGGCCGTGGCGCTGCGCTGGAGCGTACGGCAGCACCTGGCGGAGCTGGAGCTCGCCGAGGCGATGCTGGCGGATCTGGCGGACCTGGAGGGTCTGCGCGAACCCGGGGGTCCCCCGCCCGGCCCCTAGTGTGCTGTGCGGGTACGTCGGAGGGGTGGGTTCCGACGCCCCGCGCGCATGCGCTTCCTTCTTCCGGTGAAGTCATTAGGCTGCGCCCCGAGCCGCACCGGGAGCCCGGAGGGACCTGGGCCCGGACATCGACGGAAGCGAGAAGATCTTGAGTTTCCTCACCATCGGTCACCGCGGAGTCATGGGCGTCGAGCCCGAGAACACCCTGCGTTCCTTCGTCCGCGCCGAACAGTCCGGCATGGACGTCATCGAACTGGACCTCCATCTGAGCAAGGACGGCGCCCTCGTCGTCATGCACGACGCGGACGTCGGCCGGACGACCGACGGCAGCGGCCCGATCGCCGAGAAGACCCTCGCGGAGCTGCGCGAGCTCGACGCGGGGGCCGGAGAGCGCGTCCCCGTCTTCGAGGAGGTCCTGGACGCGGTGCGGTCCCCGCTCCAGGCGGAGATCAAGGACGCGACGGCGGCCCGGGCGCTCGCCGAGGTGATGGTCAGGCGCGACCTGATCGGCCGCGTGGAGGTGCTCTCCTTCCACGACGAGGCCCTCGCCGAGGTCGCGCGCCTGGTCCCCGGTGTCCGTACGGCGCTCGTCGCCGAGGAGTGGGGCGCGGACCTCGTGGACCGGGCGAAGGCCGTCGGTGCGGGGGCGCTCGTCCTGAGCATCCGGAACCTGACCCTGGAGACGGTCGAGCACGCCCACGCGGAGGGGCTGCGGGTGATCGGCTGGGTGGTCAACACCCAGGACCATCTGCGGCTCGTCCGCGCCCTCGAACTGGACGGCGCGACGACCGACTACCCGGAGATCCGCCGCACCGGCCGCTTCACGGCCTGAAAGGCCCCGAGCCGAGGGGTGGGCCCCATCCGGCTCAGATCAGCGGCTTGACCAGGAGCTCGAACTGCAGGTCGTCCCGCTGCGGGAGGCCGAAGCGCTCGTCGCCGTACGGGAACGGGGTCATCCGCCCCGTACGGCGGTAGCCGCGCCGCTCGTACCAGGCGATGAGCTCCTCGCGCACCGAGATCACGGTCATGTGCATCTCGGTCACGCCCCACGTCTCGCGGACCCGGCGCTCCGCCTCCTCGATGATCCGGCGGCCGAGGCCCGCGCCCTGGAGCTCGGGGCGTACGGCGAACATGCCGAAGTAGGCGGCCTCGTCCCGGTGTTCGAGCTGGCAGCAGGCGACGATCTCGTCACCGCGCTCCACCACCATCAGCCGGCTGCCGGGCGTGGTGATGACGGCCCGGACGCCCTCCTCGTCGGTCCGCTGCCCCTGGAGGATGTCCGCCTCCGTGGTCCAGCCGCCGCGGCTGGAGTCGCCGCGGTAGGCCGACTCGACGAGAGGGACGAGGACCGGGACGTCGGCCTCCACCGCGTCGCGGTAGGCGATCCGGTCGGTGTCCTCGGGCGTGGCGGTGTCCATGCTGTTCGGGTCTCCCCTCGGGGGCGCTGACGATCCCCCGAGAGTAACGCGCTCGGGGCGTGCTCCCCCACGTACTCCTGTGCGCTCGCGTACGCCTGTCCTGGCGCGGGCATCGACTCGGAGGGGGAGACCACGGGAGGTGTGTCGTGCACGGACCGGCCACGACGGCCTGGCTGTTGCTGACGCTGTGCGGGGCGAGCGCGGTCTACTGCCTGCTGCGGGCGCGCCGCTGCGTGGGAGAGGAGCGCAGGACGGCCGCGGGCGAGGCGGTGATGGGGTTCGGGATGGCGGCGATGGCGTTGCCCGCGACGGTGGTGACCCCGCCGGCGTGGGCGTGGGCGGTGTACGCGGCGGTGTTCGGGGCGGCCGCGCTGCACGCGCTCGCCTCGGTGCGGCGCGGCGGTCACCATCTGCACCACCTGGTGGGTTCGCTGGCGATGGTCTACATGGCGTGGCCCGGCGCAGTCCAGGGCGCGGCGCACGGCGGTCACGGGGGCGGCGGGGGCCTGGCGCTGGTGACGGGCGCGCTGCTCGTCTACTACGTGGCGTACGTGCTCCGCTCGGGCGCGCGGCTCGTCCCGGTGGCGGGTCCCTCGGTGGCCGCGGCAGCCGCGGTGGCGGGGCCCGGGGGCGGTGCGGCGGCGATGTGGGTCGTGCGGCCCGAGTTCACGCTCGTGTGCCGACTGTCGATGGCCCTCGCGATGCTGGCGATGCTCGTCACCCTGTGAGCCGCCGGGCGGGCCGCTGGGCATCGGGGTGCCGGGGCATCGGGGTGTCGGGGCGTCCGGGAATGCCGTGGCGTACGTCACTTGGCGCGCCAGGCCGTTACCTACGCGTTGCACGGCCTCATAGGCTGACGCCATGTTGGTCTCCCTCGCGTTGCTCGCGCTCGGCGTCCTGACCGCCGTCGCGGCCCCACGACTGCTCTCGCGGTCCGACTGGGCGGAACGCGAGCCCGTGGTGGCGCTCTGGATGTGGCAGTGCGTGGTGGCGGCCGTACTCCTGTGCTTCGCGCTGTCGATGACGTTCAGCGCGGCCGCCGCCTGGCACGTGGTGCGCGGCCAGGTCTTCGCCCCCGCGCCGCGCCAGGTGATCGAGGCGTACGAACTCGGCGCCCACCAGCCCTGGTCGGCGGCGCTCGCCGTGATCCTCGCCTGTGGCGGTCTGTGGACCGGCGCGATGCTGACCCGGGAGATCCGCGGGGCGCGGGCCCGCCGCCGGCAGCGGCGCTGCGAACTCCTCGTCCGCTCCCCGCTGTTGCCGGGCGAGGAGCCGGGCAGCGAGCCGCTCGTGGTCCTGGAGGGCGAGCGGCCGGACGTCTGGTGGCTGCCGGGCACCACGCCGCAGCTGGTCATCACGACGGCGGCGCTGCGCCGGCTGAAGGGACGCCAGCTCGACGCCGTCCTCGCCCACGAGCAGGGACACGCGCGGGCGCGCCACGACTGGCTGCTGCACTGCTCGGGCGCGCTGGCGAGCGGCTTCCCCGGCATTCCGGTCTTCGCGGCCTTCCGCGACCAGATGCACCGGCTGGTGGAGCTTGCGGCCGACGACGTCGCCTCGCGGCGGTTCGGGCGGCTGACGATCGCGCTTGCGCTGGTCGAACTCAACGAGGAGCGTGGGGTGTTCGGCCCCGGCACAGGCCCCGGCGCGGACCTCCCTCGGCGGGTCGAGCGGCTCCTGACGGCCGCGCCCCGGCTCACGCCGGTACGGCGGCTGCGGCTGACGGCCGCCGCCGCCCTGGTGCCGGTGGTGCCGGTCCTGGTGGCGTTCGTCCCCGCGCTCCGGGCGCTCGGATAGCCCGGACAGGGGGCACGGCGCGGCTTCGGCGCGTGGGTCGGGGAAGATCGACGCATGCGCTCCTCCGCCGTGGTCTCCGGTGCTCTGCTCGTGGTGCTGCTCGTGCTGGTGGGGGTCGGGTGGTCGCCGCTGCTCTCCCTGGACCGGTCGGTCGCGGAGTCGTTGCACCGAAGCGCCGTCGCCGAGCCCGGGCTCACCCGGCTCAACCGGGTCCTGAGCGACTGGGTCTGGGATCCGTGGACGATGCGCATCCTGGTCGGCGTCACGGCGTTGGTGCTGTGGTGGCGGCGCGAGCGGTGGCTCGCGCTCTGGCTGGCCGGCACGCTCCTGGTGGCGGCGGGCGTGCAGCAGGGGCTGAAGGCGGCGGTCGACCGGGAGCGGCCCATGTGGCCGGATCCGGTCGACTCGGCGCAGTACGCGGCCTTCCCCTCCGGGCACGCCACGACGGCGGCGGTGGGCTGCGGGCTGCTGCTCTGGGTGCTGGCCCTGCACTGGCGGGATTCCTGGCGCGGCTGGAGCGTGCTCTCGGTGACGGCCCTGGTCTCCGTGGCCGGTGCGGGGTGGACCCGGCTCTACCTGGGCGTGCACTGGCCGTCGGACGTCGTCGCGGGCTGGCTGCTCGGCTGGTGCGTGGTGGTTGTGGCGATCGTCACGTACCGCCGCTACGGCCCGGACGGCCGAAAAAGGGTGCGGCCGGAATCATCGGGCCCGAACGGGAGCAGAATGGGAGAAACGACGTGAAGCCGCCTGTTCTGGACGATCCCCCGCGTCGCCCAGAACAGACGGCCAACCCGCTGACCAGCCACGAAGGCGCGACAGCAGGCTGCGCTGAGTATATTGGCTGCGAGCCAGTCAACGCAGGAGTCAAGCATGTCCCCGCGTAGCCCATCGGTCAATGAAGAGCTTCGGCGACGCTCTCGGGAGCGACTGCTCCAGGCCACCGTCGAAGTCGTGTCGGAGCGCGGCTACGAGGCGACGACGCTGGGCGACATCGCCGAGCGCGCGGGTTCGGCCCGGGGCCTGATCTCGTACTACTTCCCTGGCAAACGCCAGCTGCTGCAGTCGGCGGTGCACCGGCTGATGCACCTCACGCTCGAGGAGGCGCTGGAGCGGGAGCCGCGTACGGAGGACGGGCGGGAGCGGATGGCGCGGGCCATCGACGCGATCCTGGGGCTCGCCGTGGACCGTCCCGTGCTGATGCGGACGCACATGGCGGGGATCCTGCAGGCCGAGGGGTTCGTGCAGTGTCCGGAACAGCAGCGCCTGGCGTTCCTGCTGCGCGACACGGTGACCCGGTACGGCTCGGCGGACGTGGACGCGGACTATCCGCTGCTGCGGGCGCTGCTGATGGGCGCGGTGGTGGCGGTGCTGCTGCCGGGGGCGCCGATGCCGGCGGCGCGGCTGCGGGCGGAGCTGTTCCAGCGGTACGGGCTCGACTGGGAGCGGGGCATGCCGCCGGACGGGGGGCCGCCCGACGGCATGCCGTTCACCGCTCCGGTGTCACCGGAGCGGGTGCCGCGTCAGTCCCTGTCCCAGTCGCCCCAGCCGCCGTCGAAGTCGTCGAAGTAGTCCGGCTGCGTCTGGACGTTGAGCTCGTCCATCCGGATCCGCTTCGCCTCGTCCGTGCGACGGTCGTCGAGCTTCAGCACGTCGAAGCCCTTGACCAGGTCGTTCGAGTAGATGTAGCCGTTGTAGTAGTACGCCGACCAGGAGCCGCCGCCGACGAGCGTGTCCGCGGAGATCGGGCCGCGCTCGAAGTAGGCGATCTCCTTGGGCTTGCGGGAGTCGGTGAAGTCCCAGACGGAGATGCCGCCCTGGTACCAGGCCTGGACCATGATGTCCTTGCCCTTGACCGGGATCAGCGAGCCGTTGTGGGCGACGCAGTTCTCGGTGTCGGCCTGGTGGCGGGGGATCTTGAAGTAGCTGCGGAAGACCAGCTTGCTCTTCTTGCCCTTGCCGACGATGTCGTAGATGCCGTCGGCACCCCGGTTCGGGCCCACGGCCTCGTTGCAGGTGGCCGCGCCGCCGCCGCCGAGCTCGTCGGTGAAGACGACCTTGTTGGCCCGCTGGTTGAAGGTCGCGGAGTGCCAGAACGCGAAGTTGACGTTGTCCTGGACCCGGTCGATGACCTTCGGGCGCTCGGGGTCGTCGATGTCGAAGATGATGCCGTCGCCCATGCAGGCGCCGGCCGCGAGGTCCTTGCCGGGCAGCACGGTGATGTCGTGGCAGCCGGTGGTCTTGGAGACGCCCGGGTTGGTCGGACCACCCGGGTTGCCGCCGCCGTCCGGACCCTCACCGGGGAACAGGACGGGGAAGGAGACGATCGCGGACTTCTCCGGCGCCTTGCGGGGCACCTTGATGACCGTGATGCCGTCGTGCGGCGGCTGGCAGTCGGGGAAGGCGGAGTTGGGCGAGTACGAGGAGACGTAGACGTACACGTCCCTCTTCTTGGGCACCAGCGTGTGCGTGTGCGAGCCGCACGCGGTCTCGACGGCCGCGACGTACTTCGGGTTGCGGATGTCGCTGATGTCGAAGATCTTCATGCCCTCCCAGGAGGACTTCTCCGTGGCCGGCTGGCTGACGCTGGCACAGGAGTTGTCGCTGCGGGAGGAGTCGGTGGACAGGAAGACGAGGTTGCCGGAGACGGAGATGTCGTTCTGCGATCCGGGACACAGGACCTGGGCGACCGTCTTCGGGGCGCGCGGGTTGCTGATGTCGAAGATCCGGAAGCCGTCGTAGTTGCCCGCGAAGGCGTACTTGCCCTGGAACGCGAGGTCGGAGTTGGTGCCCTTGAGAGCGTCCTTGGGGATGTTCACGAGGTGCTTGATGTTGGCGCTGTGGACGATCTCGTCCACGCCGGGTATCTCCCCGCTCTGGATGGCGGACCGCGCCTCGGCCGCGGTCTCCGAGGAGACCGTGGACCGCGCGGTGCTGTCACCCGGGTCGGGCGTGGCGGCCGCGGGGCCGGCCGCGAGCAGGCTGACCAGCAGTCCGGCCGCGGCGGTCGCCACACCCAGGCCTCTGATCCGAGCGCGCGGGGTACGCGTGATGCGCGTCGTACGCAACGAAGTCACTCCGTCCTCCCTTGTATCCGTTCGCAGTCGAACGGTTGATGGACCCCGGCAGTATCGTCCTTAGCGTGCACATCTCAACAGATGGCAACACACATGTAATGAAGGTTTTTGATCAACGCCCCGTGGAAGCGTGCTAGGAACGGTCCCCCGGCCCTCTCCCCCGGAACCACCTCTGGAGGTCGTCTTGTTGAACCGCCGCCGCATCCGCGGAGCCGTCGCCGTGGCGCTGAGCGCCGTCGCCGTGCTCGCCCTCGCCGCCTGCGACTCGGAGCCCGGCGGGAACACGCCGCAGAGCAAGGGGTCCACGGAACCGGCGGTCGTGGCACCGGGGAAGCCCGGTGAACCGGCGCGGCGGATATCCCCGGCCGAGGCCTCCAAGCTGCTGCCCGACGACAAGCCCAACGCGGCGGACTTCACGTACGCACAGATGATGATCGTGCACCACCGGCAGGCGCTGACGATGACCGCGCTCGTCCCGGAGCGGGCCGCTTCGGCTCAGGTCAAGAAGTTGGCGGAGCGGATCACGGCGGCGCAGCAGCCGGAGATCGGCGCGATGGAGGGCTGGCTGAAGAACAACGGCGGCCCGCGCGACCAGGGCGGTCACGACCACCACACGATGCCGGGGATGGCGACCGAGGCGCAGCTGGCGCAGTTGCGGAAGGCGAAGGGCGCGGCCTTCGACGAGCTGTTCCTGAAGCTGATGATCACCCACCACGAGGGCGCGGTGACGATGGCCGCGGAGGTGCTCGGCAACGGGAACAACGTGCTCGTGGAGGAGATGGCGAGCGACGTGATCGCGCAGCAGTCGGCCGAGATCAACCGGATGCGGACGATGTAGCGCGGGCCGCCGAGGCCGGTGCGAGGCTTCGCGTCACGTCCCGCACCTCCCCTCCGGGGGCTTCCGGTGGGATGCTGGAAGCCTCTCGGCGGGCATCCCCGCGGCGGGAAGGAGTACGGACGTGCTTCGAGTCGCTGTCGTCGGTTCCGGGCCCAGCGGGGTCTACACGGCCCAGTCGCTGGTCCAGCAGTCGCTGGTGCCCGGGGTACGGGTCGACGTCCTGGACCGGCTGCCCTGCCCGTACGGCCTGGTCCGCTACGGGGTCGCGCCCGACCACGAGAAGATCAAGTCGCTCCAGCAGAACCTCCGGGCGGTCCTGGAGGACGAGCGGATCGCCTTCGTCGGGGACGTCGAGGTCGGCGAGCGGGGGCTGACCCCGGCCCGGCTCCTGGAGCTGTACCACGCGGTCGTGTACTGCGTGGGCGCGGCACGTGACCGCCGGCTCGGCGTGCCGGGCGAGGACCTGGCGGGCAGCTGGTCGGCGACGGACTTCGTCTCCTGGTACAGCGCGCACCCCGACGCGGTGACCGACGGCTTCGCCGGGTCCGGAACCGGTCTGGACGGCCGCTCGGCGGTCGTGATCGGCGTCGGCAACGTGGCCGTGGACGTCACCCGGATCCTGGCGCGCGGAGCGGACGAGCTGCGGCTCACGGACGTGCCCGAGGGCGCGCTGCGGGCCCTCGAGGCGAGCCGGGTGCGCGAGGTGCACATGGTGGGCCGACGCGGCCCCGGGCAGGCCAAGTTCACGACGAAGGAGCTGCGGGAGCTGGGCGGGCTGCCGGGCGCGCGGGTGCGGGTGGATCCGGCGGACCTGGCCCTGGACCCCGCGTACGCCGACCCGGCGGGGCTGCCCGCCGTGAACCGGCGGAACGTGGAGGTCGTCCGCGGCTGGGCGGCCGACGGCGCGGGGTCCGACGCGCCCCGCGGGATCCACCTGCGGTTCTTCCTGCGGCCGGTGGAACTGCTCGGCGAGAACGGGCGGGTGGCCGCGGTCCGCTTCGAGCGGACCGAACCGGACGACGCCGGAGGCGTGCGGGGCACGGGCGAACACGAGGAGATCGAGGCCCAGTTGGTGCTGCGGGCCGTCGGGTACAAGGGTGTCCCGCTGTCCGGGCTGCCCTTCGACGAGGCCCGGGGCACGGTCCCGAACGAGGCGGGCCGGGTGCTGCGCGACGGCGTCCCGTCGCTGGGCGAGTACGTGGCCGGCTGGATCAAGCGCGGGCCGACGGGCGTCATCGGCACGAACCGCCCCTGCGCGAAGGAGACGGTGGCGTCGCTGCTCGCCGACGCGGCGGCCCTGACCGACCGGCGGCTCGCGGGCGACCCGCTCGACGCGCTGCGCGCGCTGGGCCACGAGCCGGTGGCCTGGCGGGGCTGGCTCTCCATCGAACGCGCGGAATCCGCCCTGGGCCGCTCACTGGGCCGCGGCCGGGTCAAGATCCCCGACTGGGCGGGACTGCGGGAGGCGGCGGGCGGGGACGGGCCCTAGGGGGTGTCTTGTGGATCAGGCCGGATCAGGGAGCGGCGTCTGGTGCGTGCGATCGCAAGGCGGAGGAGGGAGTCGACGCGGTGGGGGTACCTCCCGTGCCCGAAGGGCTACGGGGGACGTCGGCGAGTGACGACAACGCGGCGAGCGGGCGTGCCAGGCGTCGCGAGCCCGGCATGATCCACAAGACACCCCCTAGGTTCCCTGGCGGGCGGTCTGGGCGTTCGTCGCGCGCAGGACGCTGTCGAGGAGGCCCGGGAAGAGCGTGTCGAGGTCGTCCCGGCGCAGGGCGTTCAGCTTGGCGGTGCCCCGGTAGACCTGCTCGATGACGCCGCTCTCGCGCAGCACCCGGAAGTGGTGCGTACGCGTCGACTTGGTCACCGGGAGTTCGAAGAACGAGCAGCTCACCTCGGCGCCGTCCGCCTGCGCCATGTCACTGACGATCCGCAGCCGTACCGCGTCGGAGAGCGCGTGCAGCACGCCCTCCAGGCGTATCTCGTCCCGCGTGGGGTGGTCCAGGACCCGGGGCTTGGTCGCGGTCGTCACGGCGGCTCCACTTCATCCGGAAGCCGCCATTGTACGATAATCCTCGTAGTTTGACAGTCGCCGTACTACGACGGCTATCGTACGAGGACCCCCGGGAGGCCACCCGCAAGGCCCCCGCCAGAGGAGTCCGTCATGAGCGTCGCCCTGTTCGAGCCCTACACCCTGCGGTCGCTGACCATCCCGAACCGGGTGTGGATGGCCCCCATGGACCAGTACTCGGCGGAGGCGTCCGGCCCGAACGCGGGCGTGCCGAACGACTGGCACTTCGCCCACTACGCCTCCCGCGCCACCGGCGGAACGGGCCTGATCCTCGTCGAGGCGACGGCTGTCTCCCCCGAGGGCCGGATCAGCCCGGCCGACCTGGGCATCTGGAACGACACCCAGGCGGAGGCGCTGAGCCGGATCGCCCGCTTCCTCAAGGAGCACGGCACGGTGCCGGGCATCCAGCTCGGGCACGGCGGCCGCAAGGCGTCCACCAAGCGCCCCTGGGAGGGCCGCGGACCGGTCGGCCCCTGCGAGCACGGCTGGCAGCCGGTCGGCCCGAGCGCGCTCCCCTTCGCCGAGGACCACCCCGTGCCGACCGAGCTGACGGCGGACCGGATCGCGGAGATCCCGGGGCAGTTCGCCGAGGCGGCGCGCCGCGCGCGCGGCGCCGGTTTCGAGGTCGTCGAGGTGCACGGCGCCCACGGCTACCTGATCAGCAGCTTCCTCTCCCCGTACGCCAACCACCGCACCGACGCCTACGGCGGCTCCTTCGAGAACCGCACCCGCCTCGCCCTCGAGGTCGTGGACGCCATCCGGGGCGCGTGGCCCGAGGAGCTGCCGGTCTTCTTCAAGATCTCGGCCACCGACTGGCTGGAGGACCAGGGCTGGACCGCCGACGACACCGTCCGCTTCGCCCGCCTGCTGCGCGAACACGGCGTGGACCTCCTGGACGTCTCCAGCGGCGGCAACGGCGGCCCGGCCAGCATCCCCGTCGGCCCCGGCTATCAGGTGCCCTTCGCCGCCCGGGTGAAGGCCGAGACGGGGCTGCCGGTCGCCGCCGTGGGGCTGATCACGGAGAGCGGGCAGGCGGAGAAGATCGTCGCCAACGGCGAGGCCGACGCCGTCCTGCTCGGGCGGGAGCTGCTCCGCGACGCGTCCTGGGCCCGCCGGGCGGCGCGCGAGCTGGGCGCGAGCACGCACGCGCCGACGCAGTACGCCTGGGCGATCTGAGACCAGGCCGCAGCGGGGTCCGAGGTGGGGGCCGGAGGAACACGCCTCCAACCTGGGGAGACTCCGCCGCGGGCGCCACTGTCGGTGGTCGGGTGCAGACTGGCCCGTATCCGCGACAACGGCGTCCTGGAGGTGTCGGCCATGCCCGACGTAGTCCTGACCGTAGGTACCCGCAAAGGCCTGTTCATCGGCCGACGGCGCGACGGCCGGTGGGAGTTCGACGATCCCCACTTCAACGCGCAGGCGATCTACTCGGTCGCCATCGACACCCGCCGGCCCACGCCCCGGCTGCTCGTCGGCGGGGACAGCGCGCACTGGGGCCCGTCCGTCTTCCACTCCGACGACCTCGGCGGCACCTGGGCCGAGCCGGCGAAGCCGGCCGTCAAGTTCCCCCAGGACACGGGCGCTTCGCTGGAGCGCGTCTGGCAGCTGCACCCGGCGCCCGCGCACTCCCCGGACGTCGTCTACGCCGGGACGGAGCCCGCCGCCCTGTTCAGGTCCGACGACGGCGGGGAGTCGTTCGAGCTGGTCCGCCCGCTCTGGGAGCACCCCACCCGGTCCCGGTGGGTCCCCGGCGGAGGCGGCGAGGCGGTGCACACCGTCGTCACCGACCGGCGCGATCCGGAGGCCGTGACGGTCGCGGTGTCGACGGCAGGGGTGTTCCGCTCCCGGGACGGCGGCGCGAGCTGGGCCCCCGCCAACCACGGGGTGTCCGCGGTCTTCCTGCCCGACCCGGACCCGGAGTTCGGGCAGTGCGTGCACAAGATCGCGCAGGACGCGGGGGACCTGGACCGGCTCTATCTGCAGAACCACTGGGGCGTGTTCCGCAGCGACGACGCGGGCGGGAAGTGGACCGACATCGGCTCCGGGCTGCCCTCCGACTTCGGCTTCGCCGTCGCGGCGCACCCCCATCGGGCCGATGTGGCCTACGTCTTCCCCATCAACGCCGACTCCGACCGGGTGCCCGCGGGCCACCGCTGCCGGGTCTACCGTACGAGCGACGCCGGCGCGACCTGGGAGCCGCTCAGCACCGGCCTGCCCGAGGGCGACCACTACGGCACTGTGCTGCGCGACGCGATGTGCACGGACGACGGGGACCCCGCGGGCGTCTACTTCGGCAACCGCAACGGCGAGGTCTACGCGAGCGCGGACGACGGCGACACCTGGCAGCTCCTGGCCGAGCACCTGCCGGACGTCCTGTGCGTACGGGCGGCGGTGATCGGCTGAGGGGCCGCCGGGCCGCGCCTCCATCGCCGGGTGATCGCCGAGCTCGCTTAACGCACCACGCGGTAGCGGAGGTAGACGACCTTCGAGGGGAAGGTGCGGGTCTCGACGAGTTCGAGATCTACCCGGCGCTCGCTCCGGGGAAAGAACGGAGTGCCGCCGCCGACCAGCACCGGGTAGACCATGACCCGGTACTCGTCGATCAGATCCGCCGCGGCCGCGTCGACGGCGAGAGTCGCGCCGCCGATCGCGATCTCGCCCTCCCCCGGCTCGGCCCGCAACCGCTCGATCTCCTCCGCCAAGCCGCCGGAGGCCAGGCGGGCATGGCCCTGCACCTCCGACAGCGTGGTGGAGAACACCACCTTCGGAAGCGGGTTCCAGAGCTCGGTCCACTCGCGCTCCGCGTCGCCGAGTGCGGGATCCTGGTCGGCGGTCTCCCAGTACAGCATCGTCTCGTACAGCCGTCGCCCCAACAGGTGGACGCCGACCTTTCGCGTCTCGTCGATCCAGAAGCGGAAGACCTCCGGGTCGGGGTCCGTCCAGTCGAAGCCGCCGTCCGGCCCGACGATGTAGCCGTCGAGCGAAACGCCCATGGCATAGGTCACGCTGCGCATCAGAAGCCCTCCTCGGAACCGGCTTCGCAGTATGACCGCCGGACACCGCGGGACTCATCGCGACTCGCGGGCGGGGGCGGCCCGAAGCCCGCTACGGCAGGCGCCAGTCCACCGGCTGGGCGCCCATCCGCTCCAGGTGCTCGTTGGTGCGGCTGAAGGGGCGCGAGCCGAAGAAGCCGCGGTCCGCCGACATCGGCGAAGGGTGTGCGGACTCGATCGCCGGCAGATCGTTCAGCAGAGGTCGCAGATTGCGCGCGTCACGGCCCCACAGGATCGAGACCAGCGGCTTCCCGCGTGCGGCGAGCGCCTTGATGGCCTGCTCCGTGACCGCCTCCCAGCCCTTGCCTCGGTGGGCCGCGGGCTTGCGGGGCGCTGTCGTCAGCGCCCTGTTGAGCAGCAGGACGCCCTGCCGGGTCCACGGCGTCAGATCACCGTTGGACGGGCGGGGCAGGCTGAGGTCGGTGTGCAGCTCCCGGTAGATGTTCTCCAGGCTGCCCGGCAGCGAACGCACGTCGGGCGAGACGGCGAAGCTGTGCCCGATGGCCATTCCCGGTGTCGGGTAGGGATCCTGTCCGACGATGAGCACGCGCACCTCGTCGAAGGGCTGCTGGAAAGCGCGCAGGATGTGCGGGCCGGCAGGGAGGTAGGTGCGGCCGGCCGCGATCTCCGCGCGCAGGAAGTCGCCCATGGCGGCGATCTGCCCTGCCACCGGCTTCAGCGCGTCGGCCCAGCCGGGCTCCACAAGTTCGTTCAATGTCTGAGCTGCCACAACACGTCACTCTAGTGGCGCACACCGACAACTCCCGAACCCGGCAACGACCGCCCGCCTCATCCGCTTTCCCGTTCGAAGCGCGCTCCCCGAACGCGTCCTCCCGGGATAGCCTGCCGTCGTCACTCCCCCCTCTTCCCCTCTTCCCGGAGCCGGTCCATGAGGTCACGCACGCGTTCGTCCGTCGACCGGTGGCTCCCGTGACGGCCGGCGCCGAAGGCTGGGTCGTCGGGGTCGACTCGGGCGGCTCCGGGCTGCGGATCGCCCTGGCGCGCGCCGCGGACGGGCGGGCCGTGGAGACCGTCACGTCCCGCGAACCGGTGCGGACGGGCCCCGGCGGGATCGAGGCCGCCCACCTGCTCGGGCAGCTGCTGCCCGCCGTCGCGTCGCTGCGCGAGCGCGCGGGAGCCGGGCCGGTCGCCGCCGTGGCCGTCGGCGCCGCCGGGATGGCGACGCTCGGCGAGGAGCTGCGGGCCGTTCTGCCCGGCGCGCTGCGGGAGGCCCTGGGCGTACGGTCCCTGGCGCTCGCGGCCGACGCCGTCACCGCCTACGCCGGGGCGCTCGGGCAGCGGCCCGGCGCGGTCGTGGCGGGCGGCACCGGCCTCATCGCCCTCGGTACGGACCTGACGACCTGGCGCCGGGCCGACGGCTGGGGCCACCTCCTCGGCGACTGCGGCAGCGGCGCGTGGATCGGCCGGGAAGGGCTGGAGGCGGCGATGCGCGCGTACGACGGGCGGCGGGGCGGCTCGTCCGCGCTGCTCGCCCGCGCCGAGGCCAGGTTCGGCCCGGCCGCCGGGCTGCCGGCCGCGCTGTACCCCCGGACCGACCGGCCCGCCGTGCTCGCCTCGTTCGCACCCGACGTGGCCGCCTGCGCCACCGAAGGCGACCCGGTGGCGGCCGACGTTCTGCGGCGGGCCGCCGCGCACGTGGCCGAGGCGGCGGCCGCCGTGTGCCCGGCCCCGGGTGCGTACGAAGTGGCCCTGACCGGTGGCCTGTTCAAGCTTGGCGCCCCTCTTCTCGTACCGCTCCGGGCCGAGCTGGCCGGGCAACTGCCGCACGCCCGGCAGACGTCGGCGGCCGGGGATCCGCTCGACGGCGCGCTCGCGATCGCGGCGGCGCTGGCCACGGACGCGCTACGGCTGCCCGTGGAGCCGAAGTTGTTGCATGTGACCGCGTAAGTCACGCTTCGGACAAAGCGGGGCAGATAACGCTCAGCCGCACCTCACCGCACTGCGCGGCGGGCAAAACCAGTAGCATGCGGCCGCATGAGCTCCCCCACTGGGCCCGCTTCCGGCCTGCCTGTACGAATGCCGCGACCCCGCCAGCCTGGACGGCACCGTCGCCCCGAACCCGCGGCGGCGCCCGAGGGCGCTCCCACCCTGGTCCTCGCCGTCCCCGGCGCGCCGTCGGCCGCCATACGCTCGCTGGCCGAAGAGGTCGTGAGCATCGCCCGTTCCGAGCTGCCCGGCCTCGAGGCCGCGATCGGCTACCTGGACGGTGACGACGCCGAGTACCCCACTCTCGGAAGCGTGCTGGCACGCACCGAGACCCTGCGCACCGAGCGGTACGAGCTGGCCGTGGCCGCCGGCCGTGAGGTCAGCGCCCCCGCGGGCCCGGCCGCCGTCGTGGTGCCTCTGCTCGCCGGTCCCGACAGCGCCCTGATGCGCCGGATCCGCCAGGCCGTGATGGACAGCGGCAACGTTGCCGAGCTGACGGACGTGCTCGGTCCGCACCCGCTGCTCGCCGAGGCCCTGCACGTGCGCCTGTCGGAGGCCGGTCTTGCCCGTGCCGACCGCGCGCGGCTCTTCACGGTCGCCACGGCCGCCGACGGCATCGTGCTCGCCACGGTCGGCGGCGAGGAGGCCGTCCAGGCCGCCGGGATCACCGGCATGCTCCTCGCCGCGCGCCTGGCCGTGCCGGTGATGGCCGCCGCGCTCGACCAGGAGGGTTCGATCACCGCGATCGCCGAGCAGCTGCGCGGCTCCGGCTCGGAGCAGCTCGCGCTCGCCCCGTACCTGATCGGCCCCGAGCTGGCCGAGGGCCTGCTCGACGCGGCCGCCAAGGAGGCGGGCTGCGCCGCCGCCGAGCCGCTGGGCGCGTACCCGGCGATCGGCAAGCTGGTGCTCTCGCAGTACACGGCCGCGCTGGGCATCGCCCCGCAGCAGCCGCAGGGTGCCCCCACGCACTGAACGGCAGGACACGCAGGACATGACTGAGGGCCCGCGCCGGATGCGTTCCGGGCGGGCCCTCAGTCGTCGCACGGCCTGGCCGGTCGTACGGCCTGGTCGGCCAGGCGGGTCAGTCTGCCTGGCCAGGTGGCCTGGTCAGGCGAAGACCACGCAGGAGGCCGCCGGGGCCTCGACGGAGCCCGCGCGGTGCGGTATCCCGGTCTCCGGGTCGAGGTCGAACCAGGTCACGTCGCCGGAGCGCTCGTTGGCCGCGTAGAGGCGCCGCCCCGAGGGGTCGAGGGCCAGGTCGCGCGGCCAGCGGCCGCCGCAGTCCACGGCGGTACGGAACTCGGCCCGCTCGCCGCTCGGCTCGAGGGCGAGGACGGCGAGGGTGTCGTCGCCGCGCACGGCGGCCCAGAGGAAGCGGCCGTCGGGGGCGACGACGACCGCGGAGGGGTAGCTCGGCCCGGGAGTCCC
The DNA here is from genome assembly GCF_042718575.1 of Streptomyces sp. NPDC058579. Lineage (NCBI taxonomy): Bacteria > Bacillati > Actinomycetota > Actinomycetes > Kitasatosporales > Streptomycetaceae > Streptomyces > Streptomyces sp. NPDC058579. The sequence continues at coordinate 101,785 of NZ_JBHXPI010000019.1, read as the reverse complement.
GGCGGGGACGACGGGGGCCTCTCCGAGCGGCTCCAGGGTGCCCGCGTCCCCGTCCCAGCGGCAGACCGTGACGGTGGGCTCCAGCTCGTTCAGGACGTAGGCGTGACGGCCCGACGGGTGGAAGGCGAGGTGGCGCGGTCCTGTGCCCGGCTTGAGCGCGGTCTCCCCGTGCGGGCTCAGAGCGCCGGAGACGGGGTCGAGGGCGTAGATCCGTACGGAGTCGGTGCCGAGGTCCACCGCTGTCGCCCAGCGCCCGCCGGGGGCCACCAGGACCTGGTGGGCGTGCGGGCCGCCCTGGCGGTCGACGACGGGCCCCGAGCCCTCGTGCCGTACGACGTCGGTGGCGGCGCCGAGGGAGCCGTCCGCCGCGATCGGCAGGGCGGTGACGCTGCCGGAGGTGTAGTTGGCCGTGAGGACGTGGCCCTGCGTGACGGCGAGGTGGGTGGGGCCGGCGCCGCGAACGGGCGCGGGCGCGCCGAGCGGCCGGGGTACGGCCCCGGAGACGTCGAAGGCGGCCGCGGCGCCCTCCTCGGTCTCGGAGACGGCGTAGAGGACGCCCCGGTCCCCGAGGGCGAGGTAGGACGGGTCGGGGAGCGCGTCCGTCGCGCCGGTGACGGTCAGGGCGCCGGTCTCCGGGTCCACGTCGGCGGCGAGGATGCCCCGGCCCCCCGCCGAGGTGAACGACCCGATGAAGGCCCGTCCCCGTACCGGTTCACGCGCGTCCGTGCCGCCCATGGCGTCTCCCCTCTCCACCGGGGCGGTCGGCCGACGGCCCCGTCGTCGGGGCTGACGTTAGCAGGCGGTCTAGACCAACTTGGATCAAGAGGCATGGCCGAGCGCCTGGATCAGGCCGCTTCGATCAGGCGGCCGGGACGAGCGGGGCGCTCGGTGCCGTGCGCAGGGGCGCGGCCAGTTCGACCAGGGCCCGCTCCAGGCCGTGGAGGTGGCCGAGCGCGACTTCGGCGCCCGGGTGGCGGGCCACCGGCGGGGCGGCGGGCGCCTCGACGGTCGCACGGCGCGCGGGGTGGGCCGGCGGCACCAGGGCGTGGACGGCCGCCTCGACGCGCCAGGAGGCGGCGGCGAGCCGGGCGTCGTGCGAGGCGTCCGGGTCGGCGGCGATCACCGCGAGGCCCCGGATCTCACGGGCGCAGTCGTCGAGCAGGGCGAGGACCCGGCGGGCGCGGGCCTTGCGGGCCCGCAGCGGGCTCAGCGGGTGGACCAGCGGCGCGAGCGACAGCCGGACCCGGCCGAGCAGCACCTCGAGGTGGGCGGCGTGCGGCGCGGGGTCGGCCTCCGGGTCGCCTGCGAGGCGTCGCGCGGCGGCCGTGGTGCAGGCGTGCACGCAGGTCACGGCCCGCTCGATCCAGGCGTTGGTGGCGGCGTGCGTGGTCACCGGCAGCAGGGCCACGCCGACGGCCGCGCCCAGCGCGCCGACCGCGGTCTCCTCGAAGCGCAGGACCAGCAGCCCCGGGTGGAGCACGCCGAGCAGCCCGTAGAGGAGACCGGCCATGACGGTCACGAAGAACATCATCCAGCTGTACGAGAGCGCGGCCGTGTAGAAGATCCCGAAGACGCAGACGGCCACCAGCGCGGCCGTCGGGGCGGGCGCGCCGGCCAGCGGGATCGCGATCAGGAAGCCGGCGGCGATGCCCGTGACCGTGCCGACGACCCGGCGGAAGCCGCGGACCAGGGTCTCGCCGCGCGAGGCGGTGTTGACGAAGATCCACCAGGCGGTGCCGACGGCCCAGTACCAGCGCTCGTGCGAGATGAACTGGCCGGCGGCGAGCGCGACCGCGCACGCGGCGGTCGCCTGGAAGGCCTGCCGGGTGGTGGGCCGGGCGAGCCCCCTGCCGGGCAGCGGGGCGGGCGCGGCGGGCGGCGGGACGCGCCGCTCGATGCACCAGGCCACGAACCGGACCGCGCCCGCGGCCGCGAGGGCCAGGCCCACCGCCGCGTACAGCTCCGGCAGCTGCGCGGGCAGCGCGTGCAGGAACTGGGTGACGAAGAACATCATGAACGCGAAGATGCCCAGCGCGTGCCCGCGCGGGCCCCAGCGGCGCGCGTACACGCCCGCGAAGACCACGAGCAGCCAGGACGCGTCGCGCAGCAGCGGAGTGCTGTGCAGCGCGGTCGCGAGGGCGAGGACGGGGAAGCCGACGGCGGGGAGCAGCGCGGTCGTCACGGCCTGGCGGCGCACGGTGGGGTCGCCGACGGTGAAGAGCGCGAGCAGGGCGGCGAGGCCGCCCGTGATCGAGGCCGTGAGGGAGAGTCCGCAGAGTTCGGCGGCGGCGACCGCGAGGGCGATGGCGAGGACGGCGCGCGAGGAGACGCGCAGCCGGACGCGGCCCGGATCGGGGGCCACGAACATGAGCCTGACCAGCCGGTGGCCGGCGGCCCGGCTCTTCTTCACGACGGTCGTTCCGCCCCCGCTGAAGTACACACACCCTCTTCGCGTCATCTCGTGCCCCGGCCTGCTTGTGGCGGCCCCAGGACATGGGAAAGGCGCCGCGGTCCGGTTCCGGCCTCGTCGCCGGTCCGGCGCGTGCGGCGCCATCACTTCACTCTGTACCCCGAGGAAAACACCTGGTCACCCACTGGCTCAACCGGCGCGACGAACACTGGGCCATTGGTACAGTCGACGGGCGTGGACATCGGCCAGAAGGGAGCCAACGGACCATGGCGGTGGACGAGCTCGACACCCGGATCCTGCGGCTCCTCATCGAGCGGCCGCGCACCAGCGTGCGCGAGTACGCCCGGATCCTCGGGGTGGCCCGGGGCACGGTGCAGGCCCGGATCGACCGCCTGGAGCGGGACGGCGTGATCACGGCGACCGGCCCCGTCCTCTCCCCCGCCGCGCTCGGCCATCCCGTGCTGGCGTTCGTCCACATCGAGGTGACCCAGGGGCATCTGGACGAGGTCGGGGACGCGCTCGCCGCCGTACCGGAGATCGTCGAGGCGTTCTCGATCACCGGCGGCGGGGATCTGCTGACCCGGGTGGTGGCCCGGGACAACGGGCACCTGGAGGACGTGATCCAGCGGCTGATCCAGCTGCCGGGCGTGGTCAGGACGCGTACGGAGATGGCGCTGCGCGAGCGGGTGGCGCACCGGCTGCTGCCGCTGGTGGAGTCGGTGGGGCGGGGGCCGGCCCGGAAGGGCTGACGAGGGCGGGGCTTCCCCGGTCAAGGCTTCCCGGGGCGGGGACCAGGGACTTTCGGACCTGGGGGCGGTGTGCGCGGGTTGAGATGCTTGACCGTATGAGCACCCCTCCGACTGCGGTCGTCTTCGATCTCGACGGAACGCTGGTGGACAGCGAGCCGAACTACTACGAGGCCACCCGGCGGACGCTCACGGCCTTCGCGGGCGACACGGACTTCGACTGGGAGCGGCACACCGCCTTCATCGGGATCGGGACGCTGGAGTCGCTGGAGATCCTCGGCGCCCGGTACGGCATCGAGGCACCGGTCGAGGAGCTGCTCGACGCCACGAACCGTTCGTATCTGGAGCTGGCGCGCGCCTCGACCCCGGTCTACCCGGAGATGCGGAAGCTCGTGGAGCGGCTGTACGTGATGGGTGTACCGATGGCGGTGGCCTCCGGTTCGTCCCGCGCCGCGATCGAGGCGGTCCTGACGGGGACCGGCCTGGACGCGTTCCTGACGACGCTGGTCTCGGCGGAGGAGGTCGAGCGCGGCAAGCCGGAGCCCGACGTCTTCCTGGAGGCCGCGCGGCGGCTCGGCGTGGAACCGGCGCGGTGCGTGGTGTTCGAGGACGCCGCGCCGGGCGCCCTGGCCGCGCGGGCGGCGGGCATGCGGTGCGTGGCGCTGCCGTACGTGGCGTCTTCGGCGGACGATCCGGCGTTCCTGGCGGCCGATCTTCTCTTCCGGGGCGGGCAGGCGGAGTTCACGGCGCGGGAGGCACTGCGCCTGCTGGAGCTGGAACCGGCTGAGCCCGCTTGAGACCGGAGCCCGGTCGAGCCCACCTGAGTCTGGGCAGCCCGCCGCCTCAGCCGCCGGCCAGCGGGCCGGGCTGCTGCCCCTGCGCCGGAAGGCCCGGCTCGTCAGCGGTGGACCTCAGGAGCCGGAGGAACGCCTTCAGCCCGGCGATGATCTCCTCGTTGTCGGTGAGGCGGTTGACGGTGGCCTCGAACTCCCGCGCCAGGGCGGCGATCCTGCGGTCGGTGTCGTCGGCCCGCCGATGCGCGGAGAGGCCCGACGCGTCGACCGTGCGCCGCAGTTCGGCGAGGGCGCGGTACTGCTCCTCGGCCTTGCCCTCCAGGACCTGGCTGCCGCCCTCCAGTTGAGCCACCCGGGCGCGCAGCTCCACCACGTCGTCGCGGGGGTACGTGACGTCCCGGAGCAGCACTCCGAGGCGGCGGCGCAGCTGGGCGAACCAGGCGCCCGCCGGCCGGAGGAAGGTGCTCAGTACGAAGAGTCCGGCGAACCACCAGCCCGCCGCGCGCCCGGTCGCGAGCGTGCCGAGGACCACCGCGACGGCGCTCAGCAGATGGCCGGCGACCGCGACGCGCAGCATGAGCCGGGCGATCCGGGAGGCCTCGGCGTCCCGCTCCTTGGAGACCGTGAGGCCCTTCTCGCGGCTGAGCGCGATCTCGGCCCGGACGGCGTGGGCGCGAAAGTACAGGTTCCAGGGGGCGGTCAGGAGCAGCAGGAGCCACAGCAGCCCGAGGACGCCCGCTCCGACCCCGAGGACCAGGCCGGGCGGTGCGCCGACCGCGTAGGCCACGACAAGCGCCAGGACCGCCGTACCCGCGACCACGAACGCGCCCACGACCTTGCTCATGCCGCCCCCCTCTGACGCCCGCCGAGTTCCGGCCATCGTCCCGCTCGGGTCGACGGTCGGCATGAGTACGGGTACTCAGCTCCGCGCCGCGCCCCGGACATGGCCGTGCCCCGGTACGCGCTGCGGCGTACCGGGGCAAGGAGGGGTCGGCTCGGTCGAATATGTCGGAGCGCCCGTCAGGAGCCCCAGGCCTCCACCTCGTAGATCCGTGCGGCGGGGTCGGTCGTCTGGGTGGGGCGGGTGATGTCCAGGCGTACGTAGCGTGCCGTTCTGCCCACCGGGTGCGTGGTGGTGGCCGCCGTGTTGCCCGTGACGGTCGCGACGTTCGTCCAGGGGTCGGCGGTGGAGCCGCGGACCTGGAGGGTGAAGTCCCGGGTGTTCCAGGCCGCGTTCTCGCCTCCGGCCGCCGCGTGCTTCACCGTGAGCCGGTCGAGCGAGCGGACGGCGCCGAGGTCGACCTCCAGCCACTTCGCGGAGGTGGTCGTGCACCACTTGTCGGTGGTGCCTCCGGAGACGGTGCCGTTGACCGCCTTGGCCGGGGTCTCGTTGCCGTTGCACTGGCCGGAAGCGGTCGCCGGCCGGCCGAGGGCGAGGTTGGACTCGGTGCCGCCCGGCGACCAGGCGACGGTGGTCGTGGCGGCGGGTGAGCGGCCGTACTCGGTGGAGACGGCCTCCACGTCGAGGGTGGTCGAGGTCTCCGTACCGGCGCGGTCGAGCCGGGGGACGAAGAGGGCGTCGTTGGGCGTGGCGCCGAGGAACGTACGGGTGGAGTCGGCGTTGCGCCGGTAGACCTCGTAGTGGTGGACGGAGCCGGAGGCGGAGGGCGTCCAGGCCAGGCGGAGGGACTTGGCGGTGGCGCTCAGGTCGGTGGCGCCGAGCACGGTGACGCCGGTCGGGGCGGCGGCGGAGTCCACGGCGCCGTCGTGGAGCGCGAGTTGGCCGACGCGGATGTCGTACGAGGGGACGGAGCCGGCGGCCTCCAGGCCGATCTGGGCGATGGTCCGGCCGGCGAAGGCGGAGAGGTCGAGGGTCTTGCGCTCCCAGCCGGTGGTGGTGGTCGAGCCGAGGTCGAGGGTGGTGAAGGTGGTGGGAGCATCGGTGAAGGAGACGGCCGCCTTCAGCCGGGTGGGGCCTGCCGCCGGGGTCTTCAGGACCACGGACAGCTTGGTGTCGGCGGCGACCGGCAGCCTCGTCTGGTAGAGCCGCACGGTGTTCACCGCGTCGAGGGTGCCCGTCAGCCGCAGCGAGGAGCCGCCCTCGTAGGCGTCGGCGAAGTCGATGGACGGGGTGAGCTTCGAGCCGGTGGAGGTGACCAGCCAGCGGTAGGTGGGCGGCACGTCCTGGAGGGAGAGGTTGTTCCAGCCGGTGGAGGAGACGCGGACGCCCCCGGAGTTGTAGAAGTCGCCCTGGCCCGCGCCGAAGGAGGTGACGAACGGTTTGGCGGTGATGGCCGAGGACTCGGGGATGTAGTGCGCGAGCCCCTTCCAGGACGAGGTCGTCGTGGTGTTGGACGGGTCGCCGTTGGCGCCGTCCCAGTAACGGGCCTCCCGGGCATGGGAGTCGGCCCGACCGGAGGACGAGGTGAAGGTCCATTCGGGGCGGTAGATGCCGAGCGAGGTGACGTGCGGTTGTCCGGCGGGGAAGACCGAGGCCCAGGGCACGGAGGAGTTGGAGCCGTTCGCCTCTGTGTCGATGCCCGAGTACAGCTCGTACTCGCTGCGGCCCAGACTCCGCGCGAGCGTACGGGAGTTGGTCAGGCCCGAGGCGCTCCAGCCGAAGTCGAGGAACATCGAGTCGGAGGTCCGCTGCGAACCCTCCTGCAGGAACGAGTCGTTGGCCGAGGTGAGGGAGTCCTGCCAGCTCACCGCGCCCGATTCGGTCATGGCGTCGTACCACATGAACTCGATCGGGCCGAGGGAGCGGGCGTACCGCATCTCGTTGCGCAGCTCGGTGGCGAGGGCCGCGTCGCCGCCCGCCGTCTCCTGGTTGATGAACCAGCCGTCGAAGCCGTAGTGCTGGGCGACTTGGGCGAGCTTGTCGGCTACGGGGTAGGTGGAACCGGACTTCTGGGCGAAGTCGCGGACCCACTGGATCTGGCCGCCGTAGGCGGTGGGCGGGAAGAAGACGGTGCCGTAGACCTTGACGCCGTTGCGGTGGGCGGCGTCGATGACGGTCGCGTTCGGGGCGAGGATCAGGCCCTCGCCGGCGGAGCCGCCCCAGAACACCAGCTTGTCGATGTACTGCCAGTGTCCGAAGGCGTAGTAGTGCGGGTTGGTGGAGCCCTGTGAGGGGTTGTTCGAGGTCGGGCCGAAGGAGACGAGGGAGGCGATCTTCCCCTCGCCCGCGCGGGCGTTGGCGTTGGCCTTCAGCGCCGGGTCGGAGACGCGGGGCTTCAGCGGGACGCGGGAGCGGTTGAACCGCGCGTCGGGGTCGGTGGCGGGATCCCAGTTCAGGATCGTGTTGGGGTGCCAGTACGAGGCGTAGGGCTGGTCGCCGGCGGCCGCCGGGGCGGCCTCGGAGGCAGGCACGGGGGCAGGCGCGGCGTGTGCCGCGGGTGGTGCGAGAGGCGCGAGGCCGAGCAGGGCGGCGAGGAGCGCCGCGACGTTCAGCAGAGGCAGGTGTCGTCTCATCCGGTTCTCCGGTCCAGCGGGAGGGGTGGGGGTGCTGGGCGTACGGAAGTGCGGCGGTACGAGCGTGCGGTGCTTCGAGGCCGGAGGCTAAACGGCTTTAGTCGAACGGGTCAAGGGGCCGGCGGCGCCGTGGACTCGCGGACGGTGAGGCGCGGTGTCGGGTTCTTGACGTCCCGCGCCGAGGTCGGGTCGTCGACGACGGCGAGGAGTTCCCGCGCGACCTGCTCGCCGAGGGCGAAGGTGTCACGGGAGAGCGCGGTGAGGGAGGGGTGGACGATCCGGGCGAGGGCGGAGTCGTCGAAGGAGACGATGGAGAGTTCGCCGGGGACGGCCACGCCCATCTCGGTGGCCACACCGAGCCCGGCGACGGCCATCACGTCACTGTCGTAGATGATCGCCGTCGGCCGCTGCGGCCGGGCGAGGAGCGCCCGGGTGGCGGCGGCACCCTCGGCGTCGCTGAAGTCGGTTGGCAGCGAGACCGCCTCGGTGAGGCCGAGCCGCCGGGCGCTGTCCCGTACGGCCCGGATGCGGCGCTGGGTGTGCTGGAAGGCGGGGAGCCCGGCCAGGTGCGCGATGCGGCGGTGGCCGAGGGCGGCGAGGTAGTCGACGATCGACACCATCGCCTCGCGGTCGTCGGCCCAGACGCTCGGCAGGCTGCCGTGCCGGCCGGGGCCGCCGAGGACGGTCGTGGGCACGCCGAGCTCTTCGAGGACGGGGATCCGGGGGTCGCGGACCTGGAGGTCGACCAGGACGAAGCCGTCGACGCGGTGCTCGGAGGTCCAGCGTCGGTAGACCTCGATCTCGGCCGCCGTGTCCTCGACGACCAGCAGGTTGAGCGCCGTACCGCGGGTGGAGAGTCCGGCCTGCAGTCCGCTGAGGAGTTGGCTGAAGAAGGGTTCCAGGCCGATGGTCCGCGCGGGGCGGGCGAGGACGAGGCCGACCGCGCCGGCCCGCGCTCCGCCGAGGGCGCGCGCGGCGCTGTGCGGGCGCCAGTTCATCTCCTCGGCGACCCGCAGGATGCGGGCGCGGGTGGTGTCGCTCACCCCCGGGCGGCCGTTGAGCGCGAAGGACACGGCGCCCTTGGACACCCCGGCCCGGCGGGCGATGTCGGCGATCGTCGGTCTGGCCACGCGGCGCCCCTTCGGTCTCGCGCACGGTCGGTCTCACGCAATGGCGATGCGCGCGCAGTGTCTTGACAGCGGAGTGTAGCGGGAGCATAGTCCCCCATCGCTAGACCGGTTTAGTAACGCGTTCCGTACGTCCGCACAGTCCGCCAGCACAGACCGGGAGACCCCTCATATGCGAACAAGCAGCCACTGGATACGGCTGGCCGTGGCCGCGGTCGCCGCGGTGACCCTCGCCGGCTGCGGCCTCGGCGACCCGAGCGGATCGGACGACGCCGGCGGGGGCGGCGGAAGCGAGGTCACGGGCAAGGTCTCGCTCCAGACCTGGGCCCTGAAGCCGAAGTTCACCGCGTACATGGAGGGCGTGATCGACGCCTTCGAGAAGAAGCACCCGGGCGTCGAGGTGGAGTGGCTCGACCAGCCGGGCGACGGCTACTCCGAGAAGGTGCTCAGCCAGGCGGCCGGCGGCACGCTGCCCGATGTCGTCAACCTGCCGCCGGACTTCGCGCTGCCGCTGGTGAAGCAGAACATGCTGCTCGACGTGGCGGGCGCCGACCCGAAGCTGGAAGCCGACTACGTCGAGGGCGGCACCGCCGCGTACCGCTTCGCCGGTCACCAGGGGACGTACGGCTATCCCTGGTACCTCAACACCGACGTCAACTACTGGAACTCCACGCTGCTCACCCGCTACGGCCTGGACCCGCAGAAGCCGCCGGCCTCCCTGGACGAGCTGATCGCGGCGGCCAGGACCGTCAAGGAGAAGTCGAAGGGCTCGGTCTATCTGATGAGCCGCAAGCCAGGGCTGATGGACTTCGCCAACGCCGGCGTGAAGCTGATGTCCGAGGACGGGAAGAGCTTCACCTTCAACACCCCCGAGGCCGCCGCCCTCCTGGACACCTACCGCGCCGCGTTCAAGGAGGGGCTGCTGCCCAAGGACGTGCTGACGGAGACGTACGCGGGCAACACCAAGCTGTTCTCCTCCGGCACCGCCGCCTGGACCACGGCGGGCGGCAACTACATCACCTCGCTGGCGACGGACAATCCGAGCCTCGCGCCGCAGGTGGTCTCCTCCCCCGCGATGGGCACCCCGCCGCTGTACGTCCAGGGCCTGTCCGTCTCGAAGGCGAGCAAGAACCGGGCCACCGCGCTCGCCCTCGCGCGCTGGGTCACCAACGCCGAGAACCAGGCCGCGTTCGCCCACCTCACCAGCATCTTCCCGTCCACCAAGGCTTCCGCCTCGGACCCCTTCTTCAGCAAGAGCGACGGGACGAACGCCGGGGACGCCAAGGTCACCGCGTTCGGCTCGCTGGCGAAGGCCACGATGCTGGAGCCCGTCCAGGCCAACGACGCGATCAAGACGGTGATCAACCAGCAGATCGCGCTCGCCCTGAACGGCCAGGCCGGTTCGCAGGAGGCGCTGGACACCGCGGTCGAACGCGCCGACCAGCTCCTGAAGGACTGACCACCGTACTCGTTCCTCACCACCGGACCGCGAGCGGCGCCGACTTCCCCCGGCGCCGCTCCCCCACCCGGAAGGCACCCCATGACCCACCGGCGCTGGTTCACGCCGTGGCTGCTCGCCGCGCCGGCCGTCGTCTGGCTGCTCGTCTTCAATCTGTGGCCCGCGCTGAACACGGTGATCCTCTCGTTCACCAACGCCAAGCCGCTGGGCGGCGGCCGCTTCACCGGACTTGAGAACTACGAACGCGCCCTGAACGACGAGCAGTTGACCTACGCGTTGATCAACAGCATCGTCTATCTGCTGATCTGCCTGCCCCTGCTGACGCTGTTGCCGCTGCTGCTCGCGCTGCTCGTGGAGAAGAAGCTGCCGGGCATCACCTTCTTCCGCACCGCCTTCTACACCCCGGTGGTCGCCTCGGCCGTCGTGGTCGCCCTGATCTGGGGCTGGCTCCTGGACGACCGCGGGCTCCTCAACGGGGTGCTCGGCCAACTCGGCCTCGCGGACCGGCCGGTGGACTTCCTCACCGACCGCTGGCTGCTGCTCTTCAGCGCCATCGCCCTGACCGTGTGGAAGGGCCTCGGCTACTACATGGTCATCTACCTCTCCGCGCTCGGGAACGTCGGCCGCGAGCTGCACGAGGCCGCCGCCGTGGACGGCGCGTCCGCCGTGCGCCGCTTCTGGCACGTGACCCTGCCCGGGGTGCGGACCACGATGATGCTGGTCTCCGTCCTCATCTCGGTCTCCGCCCTGCGGGTCTTCTCCGAGCTGTACGTCCTCTCCCACGGCACCGGCGGTCCGGGCGGCCGGGACATGTCGGTGGTCATGCTCATCCAGATGTACAGCCGCGGCTTCTCCGGGCACATCGGCTACGCCTCCGCCCTGAGCCTGCTGCTCTTCGTGATCACCGTCGGCCCGATGCTGCTCCTCGCCCGGCTGAACCGGAAGGCGTCCTGACCATGCCCGTACGAGCCTCACGGGGTTTCGGCACACCCGGCCCGGCCGCGCGGGCGGTCCGCTACGCGCTGCTCCTCCTGGTCCTGCTGCTCACGGTCGGACCGTTCCTGTGGCAGCTGTCCACCTCGCTCAAGGGACCGGGCGAGGACGTGTACTCCCGTACGCCGGACTTCCTGCCGAGCGACCCGACGTTCTCCAACTACGCGCAGGTGGCCGACACCATCCCGGTGTGGACGTACGCCCTCAACTCGCTGACGGTCGCGGCGATCGCGGTCCTCGGCAACGTGGTCGGGGCCACCCTCGCCGGCTACGCGCTCTCCCGGCTGCGCTTCCGGGGCGCGCGGCTCGTGCTCGGCCTGTTCCTGGCCACGCTGGTGCTGCCCGGGGAGGTCACGATCGTCTCCCAGTACGTGACCGTACGGAGCATGGGCCTGACGGACACGCTGCTCGGGGTGGCGCTGCCGGGGGCGATCGCGATGCTGAACGTCCTGCTGATGTACACGGCCTTCCAGGCCGTCCCGCCCGAGCTCGACGCCGCCGCCCTCGTCGACGGCGCGAACGTGTGGCAGCGCCTGGTCCATGTGGGGCTTCCCAACGTGCGGGGCATGCTGAGCGTCGTGGTGATCTTCACCTTCATCGGCGCGTGGGACGACTTCCTGTGGCCGCTGATCGTGCTCAACGACCCCGAGCGGTACACGCTCACCGTGGGGCTCCAGTACCTCGACGGCACGTTCACCGCCAATCCGCGGCTGATCGCGGCCGGGACCATGATCGCCTTCCTGCCGATCGTGGCCGTCTTCGCCGCGCTCCAGCGGTTCTTCTTCAAGGGCGTCGAGGAAGGCGCCATCAAGGGATGACCTGGGGAAAGGAACCCATGCCGAGCACGACCGCTCCGCTCGACGCCCCTCGCTTCGGCGTCAACTACACCCCGAGCCAGGGCTGGTTCCACCACTGGCTGGACTTCGACCTCGACCCGGTCCGCGCCGACCTGGACTCCATCGCCGCCCTCGGCCTGGACCACGTCCGGGTCTTCCCGCTGTGGCCCGTCTTCCAGCCGAACCGCACCCTGATCCGGCCGCGCGCGGTCGAGCAGCTGGTGTCGCTCGTGGACGCGGCGGCCGAGCGGGGCCTGGACGTGGCCGTCGACGGGCTGCAGGGGCATCTGTCCAGCTTCGACTTCCGGCCCTCGTGGACGCTGACCTGGCACCGGCGCAACATGTTCACCGACCCCGAGGTCCTCGACGGTCAGGCCGCCTATCTGCACACCCTGGCCTCGGCCCTCGCGGAGCGGCCGAACTTCCTGGGCATGACGCTCGGCAACGAGATCAACCAGTTCTCGGGCGACCCGCACCCCGATCCGGACCGGATCACCCCGGCCGAGGCCGAGAGCTGGCTGCGGCGCATGCTCGGGGCGTGCGAGCGGGGGGCGCCCGGGCGGCTGCATCTGCACGCGGAGTACGACGCCGCCTGGTACCTGGACGACCACCCCTTCACCCCGGCCCAGGCGGCCCGGCTCGGTGCGGTGACGGCCGTCCACTCCTGGGTCTTCAACGGCACCGCCCAGCGCCACGGCGCCGACTCCGTCGCGACCGGGCAGCACGCCGCGTATCTGATCGAGCTGTCGAAGGCCTGGGCCGACGACCCCGCGCGCCCGGTGTGGCTCCAGGAGGTGGGGGCGCCCGCCCCGCTCATCGCGCCCGACCGGGCCGCCGCCTTCACCCGTACGACGGTGGCGGCGGCGCTCGACTGCCCGGACCTCTGGGGCGTCACCTGGTGGTGCTCCCACGACGTCGACCGGTCGCTCGCCGACTTCCCCGAACTGGAGTACAGCCTGGGCCTCTTGACCAGCGATCGGCGGGTGAAACCGGCCGGGCACGCGCTCGCCGAGGCCGTCGCCGAGGCCCGTGCCCGGGCCCACCACCGGCCGCGGCCACGGACCACGGCGCTCGTCCTCGACCTGCCGGACGAGGCGCCGAAGCGCTCGACGTGCGCGCCGGGTGGGGCGTTCTTCGAGGCCTTCATGCGGCTCGCGGCGGACGGCGCGCGGCCGGCGGTCGTACTGGCGTCGCGAGCCTCGGACCGCGATCATCTCAGCGCACGCGGGATCACCGAGACGGTCTCCGTCGACGACGTCGACAGGCCCTGACGACCACCCTCTCTCACGTGATGGAGCGACTTGCATGCATGACGACCGCACCCTGACCGAGTCCCGTCTCAAGCGCGTCCTGGAGGAGCGGATCTGCCCCGCGATCCACCCGGAGTCCGTGCCCCTGGAGGTGGGGATCTGGACCGCGCCCGACGAACCGGTGCCGGTGGCCGAGGGCATCGCCGCCCCGCGCGCCCCGATCGCCGCCGGTGACGCCTGGGGCGCGCCCTGGGGTACGAGCTGGCTGACCGTCTCCGGGGTGGTGCCGGCGGCGTGGGCGGGCCGGACGGTGGAGGCGATCATCGACCTCGGCTTCGACGCGAACATGCCCGGCTTCCAGTGCGAGGGTCTGGTCTACCGGCCGGACGGCTCGCCGGTGAAGGGCCTCAATCCGCGCAACCAGTGGGTGCGGATCGCGGACCGGGCGGCCGGTGGCGAGGAGGTGCTGCTGCATGTGGAGGCCGCGTCCAATCCGGTGATCCTGGACTACCACCCCTTCCTGCCGACCGAGTTGGGCGAGAAGGAGACGGCCGGCGGCACCCCGCAGTACCGGCTGGCGCGGATGGACCTGGCGGTCTTCGACGAGACCGTGTGGCAGCTCGTGATCGATCTGGAGGTGCTCGGCGAGCTGATGGCGGAGCTTCCGGTGGAGGGCGCCCGCCGCTGGGAGATCCTGCGGGCGGTGGAGAGCGCCCTGGACGCGGTCGACCTGCAGGACGTGAACGGGACGGCGGTCGCGGCCCGTTCGCGGCTCGCGGAGGTGCTGGCCTCGCCCGCCGAGCCGTCGGCGCACCGGATCAGCGCGGTGGGCCACGCCCACATCGACTCGGCCTGGCTGTGGCCGCTGCGCGAGACGGTCCGGAAGGTCGCGCGGACCACGGCGAACATGACGGCGCTCCTTGAGGACGAGCCGGACTTCATCTACACGATGTCGCAGGCGCAGCAGTACGCCTGGATCAAGGAGCACCGTCCCGAGGTGTACGCCCGGGTCAAGAAGGCGGTCTCGGAGGGCCGGTTCGTCCCGGCCGGGGGCATGTGGGTGGAGTCGGACACGAACATGCCGTCGTCGGAGGCGATGGCCCGTCAGTTCGTGCACGGCAAGCGGTTCTTCCTGGAGGAGTTCGGCGTCGAGAACGAGGAGGCGTGGCTGCCGGACACCTTCGGCTTCGCGGGCGGACTGCCCCAGATCATCAAGGCGGCCGGGTCGAAGTGGCTGCTTACGCAGAAGATCTCGTGGAGCCAGGTCAACTCCTTCCCGCACCACACCTTCTGGTGGGAGGGCATCGACGGGACCCGGATCTTCACGCACTTCCCGCCGATCGACACCTACAACTGCTCGATGAAGGGCAAGGAGATCGCGCACGCGGTCCGCAACTTCAAGGACAAGGGGCGGGCCCGGCACTCGATCGCGCCGACCGGCTGGGGCGACGGGGGCGGCGGCACCACCCGCGAGATGATCGCGAAGGCGGCCCGGCTGCGTGACCTGGAGGGTTCGGCGCGGGTGCGCTGGGAGCGGCCCGCGGAGTTCTTCGCGAAGGCGGAGGCGGAGTATCCGCACGCGCCGGTCTGGGTGGGCGAGTTGTACCTGGAGCTGCACCGGGCGACGCTGACGAGTCAGGCGCGGACCAAGCAGGGCAACCGGGCGAGCGAGAACCTGCTGCGGGAGGCGGAGCTGTGGGCGGCCACCGCCTCCGTACGGTCCGGAGTGCCGTATCCGTACGAGGAGTTGGACCGGATCTGGAAGACGGTGCTGCTGCACCAGTTCCACGACATCCTGCCCGGCTCCTCCATCGCGTGGGTGCACCGGGAGGCGGAGCGGACGTACGCGGCGGTCGCCGAGGAGCTGACCGGCATCATCGACCGGGCGCAGCGGGTACTCGCCGGCGACCCCGTGACGGGCGGCGAGCTGGTCTTCAACGCGGCCCCGCACGAGCGCGCGGGCGTCCCGGCGGGCGGGGCGGGGTCCGTCGCGACGGCTTCCGCCGACGCCACGGCGGAAGCGCGGCCGGGCGGCGGGTTCGTGCTCGACAACGGGCTGCTGCGGGTGGCGGTGGACGGGCGGGGCCTGGTCGTGTCGGTGGTCGACCTGGCGACCGGCCGGGAGACGCTGGCCCCGGGCGCGGCGGCCAATCTGCTGCAGGTCCACCCCGACTTCCCGAACATGTGGGACGCCTGGGACGTCGACCAGTTCTACCGGAACACCGTCACGGACCTGACGGAGGCGGACGAGGTGGTGCTCGCCGAGGAGAGCCCGCGGGCCGTGTCCGTACGCGTGACGCGGACGTTCGGCGCCTCGCGCGCGGTGCAGACGCTGAGGCTCGCGGCGGGGGCGAAGCGGCTCGACCTGGACACGGAGGTGGACTGGCACGAGACGGAGAAGTTCCTCAAGGCGGCGTTCCCGCTCGACGTGCACACCGACCGGTACGCGGCGGAGACCCAGTTCGGCCATCTGTTCCGGCCCACGCACACCAACACCAGCTGGGAGGCGGCCAAGTTCGAGGCCTGCAACCACCGGTTCGTCCACTTCGAGGAGCCCGGCTGGGGCGTCGCCCTGGTGACGGCCTCGACGTACGGGCACGACGTGACCCGTACCGTACGGCCCGAGGACGGCGGCACCACGACGACCGTACGGATGTCCCTGCTGCGCGCCCCGCGCTTCCCGGACCCGCACACCGACCAGGGCGTGCACCGCTTCCGGCACGCCCTGGTGCCGGGCGCCTCCGTCGGGGACGCCGTGCGCGAGGGGTACCTGATCAACCTTCCCGAGCGCGTGGTGCCCGGGGACGCGGAGGTCGTGCCGCTGGCCGTCGTGGACGACGACGCCGTCGTGGTCAGCGCCGTGAAGCTGGCCGACGACCGGAGCGGCGACGTGGTTGTCCGGCTCTACGAGTCCCGGGGCGGGCGGGCCCGGACCCGTCTGACCACCGACTTCGGATGGGACGCGGTAACGGTGTGCGATCTGCTGGAGCGCCCCCTCACCGACCTGGCGCCGGACGGGGACGTGGAGCTGTCCCTGCGCCCCTTCGAGCTGGTCACGCTGCGCTTCGCGCGGTCCGGCCAGCACGGGTGAAGGGCGTCGATGCGGAAGTCGTGCACGTGACAGGGGCCGTCCGTGCCGGTGATCGCGCCGGCCAGGTGCGGATGGTCGCCGGCCAGCTCGGGATGGCGGTGTTCCAGGGCCTCCGGGTCCTCGCGCGGCCAGAGCCGTAGGGCGGCGAAGGCCGCGCCGAGGGCGAGGAGGCCGAGCGCGCCGGCGGCGACCGCGAGGCCGGCGCGCGCGGCCGTCCACCCCGCGAGGGGGTAGGTCAGCAGCCAGCAGCCGTGGGCGAGGGAGAACCGGGCGGCGAAGACGGCGGGCAGGTCCGCGCTGCCCGCCGAGCGCCGCAGGAGCCGCCCGCCGGGCGTGAGGACGGCCGAGGAGGCGGCCCCGAGCAGCAGCCAGGCGATGAGCAGGCCGGGCCACGCCCAGGGTCCTGGGACCGCCGCCCCGGCCGCCGGGAGGAGCAGCAGGACGCCGGCCGTCACGAAGGCGGCGGGGAGCATCAGGGTGCGGTCGCCGGCCCGCTCCAGGGCGCGGGGCAGCAGCAGCGCGACGGCCATGGAGCCCGCTCCGTACGCGCCGAGGGCGAGCGTGACGTCGCCGGCCGGGCGGCCGAGGGCCTCGCGGACCAGGACGACGGTGGTGACGAGGACCATCGCGCCGCCGGCGGCGACGACCAGGTCGAGCGCGAGGAGGGCGCGCAGGCGCGGGGTGGCGAGGACGAGCCGGATACCACCGGTCCGCCCGGCGGAGGCGGCCACGGAGGCGGGTACGGGGGCAGGGGCGGGCGCGGGCAGGACGACGGAGGCGACGAGGGTGGCGGAGGCGAGGAAGCCGACGGCCGTGCCGGTGAAGAGCAGGCCGGCCGGGAGGAGCGTGAGCAGCGCGGCCGCGAGCGCGGGGCTGAAGAGGTTCTCCAGGTCGTACGCGAGGCGGGAGAGGGCGAGGGCGCGGGTGTAGTCGCGCTCGTCGGGCAGGACGTCGGGGACGGTCGCCTGGAAGGTCGGGGTGAAGGCGGCGGACGCGGCCTGGAGCAGCAGGATCAGGACGTAGACCTGCCAGACCTCGGTGACGAAGGGCAGGGCGAGGGCGGCCGCGGCCCGGGTGAGGTCCATGGTGACGAGCAGCGCCCGCCGGGGTACCCGGTGGGCGAGGGCGCCGGCCAGGGGCGCGACGGTGACGTAGGCGACCATTTTGATCGCGAGCGCGGTCCCGAGGACGGCGGTGGCGTCGGCGCCGGCGAGGTCGTACGCGAGGAGGGCGAGGGCGACGGTCGCGAGCCCGGTGCCGGCCAGGGCGACGAGCTGCGCGATGAAGAGGCGACGGTAGGTGCGGTGACGCAGCACGGACAGCATGGGGCCCGCCCTCGTTCGGCTCCGGGGGTCGTGACCACCGTAGCGAACATGTGCATGATTGCGCACACGTAGACGGGAGCGCTGGGTTCAGTCGTGCCAGGGCTCTCCGGTCACCTGGTGGTCGGCGTGGCTGATCGCCTCGACCACGAGGCGCCGCATATGGCCGTCGGGGAGCGTGTAGACGACGCGGCGGCCGTCCTTGCGGTGCTGGACGAGCCCGCTGAGCCGCAGCTTGGCCAGGTGCTGGCTCACGGCCGGGCGGGCCGCGCCGCAGGCCTCCGCGAGGGCGGTGACGTCGGACTCCCCTTGGGACAGGAGCCAGACCAGGTGCAGCCGGGTCGGGTCCGCGAGGAGCGCGAAGACCCCCGCCGCCGCCGCGAGCTCGGGGGCGCCCGGTGTGCGCTGGTGCACCACGCTCGCAGGTGGGGACGGTTCGCGTTGCGACATGGGCCCATCGTAGGCACCGGGACGAAAGCCGCCCCGGTGCGTGTGAGTGTCCGGGAAGTATGGCCGTCCGCCCGAAGGGCGGTGCGGACTTCCCGGACACGACCTGGCACCGGGGCGGTCTTCCGTGAGGCTGTCGGGGGCCGTCAGAGAGGGGGCCGTCAGAGCTTGTGCATGCCCTTGTAGGGGCTGAGGACTCGGACCTGGGTGGCTCCGAAGTCGACGAGCAGCGCACCCGTCGGCTCCTGGCCGATGACCTTCCCGAGGCCGTGGCGATCGTGGGAGACGCGGTCACCGACGGCGAAGTCCTTGATCACGGGATCGGTGGGAGCCGCGAAGGGGCTGGTGGACAGGTGGCGCCGGGGCGCGGATCGGTTCGTCATCGTCCTGTCAGTATGCCTCGCGTAAGGGCAGGGGCACAGGCCCTGAGGTGAGGCCTGTGCGGCCATTACGCCAACACACCTGCGCCGCACGGGGGTTGCCCCGCACATTCGCCGCCGCCCGACAGGCCCCTACGTGGTCGTCGCCGCCGGGAGTTCCGCGCGGGACAGGGGCAGGCCCTCCACCATGCGGAGGCTGACGGCCATCGTCAGTCCGCCGCCGGGGGTGTCCTCGGCGGCGACCGTGCCGCCCATCGCCTCGATGAAGCCGCGGGCCACCGCGAGGCCCAGGCCGACACCGGCGCCGCGCGGGGCGTCGCCGTAGCGCTGGAAGGCGCCGAAGATGCGGTCCTTGGCCTCGTCAGGGACGCCCGGGCCCCGGTCCACCACCCGCAGCTCGACGCGGTCGGCGATGGCGCTGGCGGCCACCAGGACCGGCTCGTCCGTCGGGCTGTACTTGACGGCGTTCTCGACGATGTTGGCGACGGCCCGTTCGAGGAGGCCCCGGTCTACGGCGACCATCGGCAGCGTCTCGGGGATGTCGAGCTCCACGCTGCCCTCCGGCACCCCGACGAGCGCCATCGGGACGACCTCGTCGAGGTCGGTCTCGCGGATGACGGCGGTCACGGTGCCGGTCTCCAGGCGGGAGACGTCGAGCAGGTTGCCGACCAGGTGGTCGAGGCGGTCGGCGCCGTCCTCGATGCCTTCGAGGAGCTCCGCGCGGTCCTCCTCGGACCACTCGATGTCGTCGGCGCGCAGCGAGGTGACCGAGGCCTTGATGCCGGCCAGCGGCGTACGCAGATCATGGCTGACGGCCGCGAGGAGCGAGGTGCGGATCTTGTTGCCCTCGGCCATCTTGCGGGCCTCCTCGGCCTCGCCGACGAGCCGCTGGCGGTCCAGGACGGTCGCGGCCTGGGCGGCGAAGGCGCCGAGCACGCGCCGGTCCTCGGCGGGCAGGACCCGGCCGGTCAGGGCGAGCGCCAGGTTGTCGCCGATGGGCATGTCCACATCGGCGTCCTCGGGCCGCTCGCACTGCCGGGTGCCCACGGAGGCGACGCAGGACCAGGGCTCGGACTCCTCCTGGCGTTCGAGGAGGGCGACCGAGTCCATGGCGAAGGTCTCCCGGACCCGTTCGAGGAGGGACTCCAGGCTGGTCTCCCCGCGCAGCACGCTCCCGGCGAGGAAGGACAGCGTCTGGGCCTCGGCCCGCGACCGCGCGGCCTGCTGGGTGCGGCGGGCCGCCAGGTCCACCACGGAGGCCACGGAGATCGCCACGCCCAGGAAGACCACGAGGGCGACGATGTTCTTCGGGTCGGCGATCGTGAGTTCGCCGATGGGCGGCGTGAAGTAGTAGTTCAGGAGCAGAGACCCCACCGTCGCCGAGGCGAGGGCCGGCTTGAGTCCGCCGAGCAGGGCGGCGGCGACGGTGAGGGTGAGGAAGAGCAGGACGTCGTTGGCGAGCCCGATGTCGGGGGCGATCCCGAGGAGCACGGTGAGCAGCGCGGGGCCCGCGATGCCGGTGAACCAGCCCCAGAGGGTCCGGGAGCGGCCGAGCTTCGCGCCCCGGGCGGTCGGCAGGCCCCGCCCCTTCGCCATCTCGTCGTGGGTGACGATGTGGACGTCGAGGTCGGGGCCCGACTCGCGGGCCACCGTGCCGCTGACGCCGGGCCCGAACACGTACTGCCACGAGCGTCTGCGGCTGACGCCGAGGACGATCTGGGTGGCGTTGACGCCCCGGGCGAACTCCAGGAGCCCGGAGGAGACGTGGTCGCCTATGACGTGGTGGAAAGTGCCGCCGAGGTCCTCGACCAGCGTGCGCTGGACGGCGAGTTCCTTGGGCGAGGCGGCCGTGAGGCCGTCACTGCGGGCGATGTAGACGGCGAGCACCTCGCCGCCGGCGCCCTTCTCGGCCAGCCGGGCGGCGCGGCGGATGAGCGTACGGCCCTCGGGGCCGCCGGTGAGGCCGACGACGATCCGCTCGCGGGAACCCCAGATCTTCGAGACCCGGTGCTCGGTGCGGTACTCCTGGAGGTACTCGTCGACCCGGTCGGCGGTCCAGAGCAGGGCGAGTTCGCGCAGCGCCGTGAGGTTGCCGGGGCGGAAGTAGTTGGACAGGGCCGCGTCGACCTTGTCGGACTTGTAGATGTTGCCGTGGGCCATGCGTCGCCGCAGGGCCTGGGGCGACATGTCGACCAGCTCTATCTGGTCCGCCCGCCGCACGACCTCGTCGGGGACGGTCTCCTTCTGCCGTACGCCGGTGATCGACTCGACGACGTCGCCCAGCGATTCGAGGTGCTGGATGTTGACGGTCGAGATGACGTCGATACCGGCGGCGAGCAGCTCCTCGATGTCCTGCCAGCGCTTGGAGTTGCGCGAGCCGGGCACGTTGGTGTGCGGCAGTTCGTCGACGAGCGCGACGGCGGGCTTCCTGGCCAGGACTGCGTCGACGTCCATCTCGGTGAAGTTGGTGTCGCGGTAGGCGAGCGTGCGGCGCGGGATCTGTTCGAGCCCGTGCAGCATCACCTCCGTACGCGGCCGGTTGTGGTGCTCGACGAAGGCGACGACGCAGTCCGTGCCGCGTTCGACCCGCCGGTGCCCCTCGGAGAGCATCGAGTACGTCTTGCCGACGCCCGGTGCCGCGCCGAGGTAGATACGGAGCTTTCCGCGTCCCATGGTGGTGTGATGCCGTTTCTTCGATGGAGGACGGACCGGGTCACGCCTCGAAGCGGTAGCCCATGCCTGGTTCGGTGATCAGATAGCGGGGGTGGGAAGGGTCTCGTTCCAGCTTGCGTCGCAACTGGGCCATGTAGACCCGGAGGTAATTGGTCTTTCCCCCGTAACTGGGTCCCCAGACCTCCTGGAGCAGCCGGCGCTGGCTGACGAGGACCCCGGGGTTGCAGATCAGTATTTCCAGCAGGTGCCATTCGGTCGGGGTGAGCCGTACGTCGCGGTCACCGCGCCGGACCTTCTTCGCCACCAGGTCGACGCTGAACTCGTCGGTGGAGACCAGGTGCGTGGTGTTCGGCTGGGCCGGGGCCTCCTCCGTACGACGGGTCGCCGCCCGCAGCCGGGCGAGCAGCTCGTCCATGCTGAACGGCTTGGTCATGTAGTCGTCCGCGCCCGCGTCGAGCGCGCGGATCTTGTCCTCGGAGCCGCTGCGGGCGGAGAGGACCAGGACCGGCGCCCGGCTCCAGCCACGGAGGGCTCTGATGACGTCGACGCCGTCCATGTCGGGCAGTCCGAGGTCGAGCAGGATCATGTCCGGCTGTCCCGCGGCGACCAGGCGGAGGGCGGTGGCACCGTCGGGTGCCGCGTCCACCAGGTACTGACGGGCCTGGAGATTGATCACCAAGGCTCGTGCGAGCTGCGCGTCGTCCTCCACGACAAGCACCCGGGTCATCGGCGTGCTGCCTTCCTCTTGTCGTCCACGTGCGACGGGAGTCGGCGGGGCCGGGACTTCCCGGTGCCCCGCCGACTCCCTCTGGTGCGTTAAAGCCATCAGCCCTTGGTCAGTTCCTTGAGCGCGATGTTGAGCTTGAGCACGTTGACGCGGGGCTCACCCATGAAGCCGAGGGTCCGGCCGTCGGTGTTGTCCGCGACAAGCTTCTCGACCTGCTTGACGTCGAGACCGTTCTTCTCCGCGACCCGGTGGACCTGCAACTCCGCGTACTCCGGGGAGATGTGCGGGTCCAGGCCGGAGCCGGAGGAGGTGACGGCGTCCGCGGGGATGTCCGTCGGCGTGAAGCCGGCGGCCTTGTTGTCCGCGATGACGGCTTCCCGGGCGGCGAGCACCTTGTAGCAGAGCGACGCCTGGTCGTCCTCGGTCTTGTACTCCTCGATCGGCAGGCAGGACGCCTTGCCGGTCTTCGGGTCGTGCTTGGCACCGTCCTCACCGGAACGGTTGGTCGCGCCCGACAGGATCAGCGAGTACTGCGTGTTGACGCTGTTCGAGCCCAGACCGTTGGAGGGACGCGGCTGGAACCACTTGAGGTCCGCGACCGAGGCCTCCTCGGCGTCGTCCGGGTTCTTCTTCGGCAGGTAGTAGCTCTGGCCGATGAGTTCCGAACCGACGACCTTGCCGTCGCTCTTGATCTCGGAGCCGTTGGCCTTGTTGTTGAACGCCACCTGAGCCAGGCCCGTGACGACCAGCGGGTAGAGCACACCCGTCACCACGGTCAGGACGAGCAGGGCGCGGAAGCCGGCCCAGAGCAGACGCCCTGCGTTTCCTACGGAGTTGTTCATGATCAGCCGATTCCGGGGATGAGGGAGATGAGGAGGTCGATGATCTTGATGCCGATGAACGGGGCGATCAGGCCGCCGAGGCCGTAGATCCCGAGGTTCCGGCGGAGCATCTTGTCCGCGCTCGTCGGCCGGTACTGCACGCCCTTCAGGGCGAGCGGGACCAGCGCGATGATGATCAGCGCGTTGAAGATGACGGCGGACAGGATCGCGGACTGCGGCGAGTGCAGGTCCATGATGTTGAGCTTGTCGAGCGACGGGTAGGCCACGGCGAACATCGCGGGGATGATCGCGAAGTACTTGGCCACGTCGTTGGCGATCGAGAAGGTGGTGAGCGCGCCTCGGGTGATGAGGAGCTGCTTGCCGATCTCGACGATCTCGATGAGCTTCGTCGGGTTGGAGTCCAGGTCCACCATGTTCCCGGCCTCCTTGGCGGCCGAGGTACCGGTGTTCATGGCCACGCCGACATCCGCCTGCGCGAGGGCCGGAGCGTCGTTCGTACCGTCGCCGGTCATCGCGACGAGCTTGCCACCGGCCTGCTCGCGCTTGATCAGCGCCATCTTGTCCTCGGGGGTCGCCTCGGCGAGGAAGTCGTCGACTCCCGCCTCCTCGGCGATGGCCTTGGCGGTCAGCGGGTTGTCACCCGTGATCATGACCGTCTTGATGCCCATGCGGCGCAGCTCGTCGAACCGCTCCCGCATGCCCTCCTTGACGACGTCCTTCAGGTGGATGACGCCGAGGACGCGGGCGCCCTTGTCGTCCTCCACGGCGACCAGCAGCGGCGTGCCGCCGGCCTGGGAGATCTTGTCGTTGAGCGCTTGGGCGTCGTCGGAGACGGAGCCACCCCGCTCCTTGACCCAGGCCAGGACCGAACCGGTCGCACCCTTGCGGATCTTGCGGCCGTCGACGTCCACACCCGACATACGGGTCTGGGCGGTGAAGGCGATCCACTCGGCGCCGGTCAGCTCGCCCTGGTGGCGCTCGCGCAGGCCGTACTTCTCCTTGGCGAGGACCACGATGGAGCGGCCCTCGGGGGTCTCGTCGGCCAGCGAGGAGAGCTGCGCGGCGTCCGCGACCTCGGCCTCGGTGGTGCCCTTGACCGGGACGAACTCGGAAGCCTGGCGGTTGCCGAGCGTGATGGTGCCGGTCTTGTCCAGGAGCAGCGTGGAGACGTCACCGGCGGCCTCGACCGCACGGCCCGACATGGCGAGGACGTTGCGCTGCACCAGGCGGTCCATGCCGGCGATGCCGATGGCCGAGAGCAGTGCGCCGATCGTGGTCGGGATGAGGCAGACCAGGAGCGCGGCGAGGACGATCATCGACGTCTGGTCGTCGGCGCCCGCGTAGATCGCGAACGGCTTCAGCGTGACGACGGCGAGCAGGAAGACGATGGTGAGGGACGCCAGCAGGATGTTGAGGGCGATCTCGTTGGGGGTCTTCTGGCGCGCCGCGCCCTCGACCAGGTTGATCATCCGGTCGATGAAGGTCTCGCCCGGCTTCGTCGTGATCTTGATGACGATGCGGTCGGACAGCACCTTCGTACCGCCGGTGACGGCCGAGCGGTCGCCGCCGGACTCGCGGATGACCGGGGCCGACTCGCCGGTGATGGCGGACTCGTCGACGCTCGCGACACCCTCGACGACGTCACCGTCGCCGGGGATGATGTCGCCGGCCTCGCAGACCACCAGGTCACCGATCTTGAGCTCGGTGCCGGGGACGCGCTCCTCGTTCTTGCCGATCAGGCGGCGGGCCACCGTGTCGGTCTTCGCCTTACGGAGCGTGTCGGCCTGCGCCTTGCCACGACCCTCGGCCACGGCCTCCGCCAGGTTGGCGAAGATGGTGGTCAGCCAGAGCCAGGCGGCGATCGCCCAGCCGAACCAGTCGCTCGGGTCCTTGATGGCGAGCGCGGTGGTGACCACCGAGCCGACCAGGACCACGAACATCACGGGCGACTTGATCATCACGCGCGGGTCGAGCTTCTTGACCGCGTCCGGGAAGGACTTGATCAGCTGCTTGGGGTCGAACAGACCCCCGCCGACGCGTCCGGCCGGCTTGTGTCCGCCGGACAGGTCGCCGTGCGGCGCCTTCGTCGGGGTTGCGGTGGACATGGCGTCCTCTTGCTTCTTCACATCGATGTTCATGACGCGAGCCCTTCAGCGAGCGGGCCCAGGGCGAGTGCCGGGAAGTAGGTCAGACCGGTGATGATCATGATCGTGCCGACCAGGAGACCGGTGAACAGCGGCTTCTCGGTCCGCAGGGTGCCCGCGGTCTCGGGGACGGGCTTCTGCTCGGCGAGCGAGCCGGCCAGGGCCAGCACGAACACCATGGGCAGGAACCGGCCGAGCAGCATCGCGATGCCGATCGTCGAGTTGAACCACTGGGTGTCGGCGTTCAGACCAGCGAACGCGGAGCCGTTGTTGTTGGCGCCGGAGGTGTACGCGTAGAGGATCTCGGAGAATCCGTGCGATCCGCTGTTGGTCATCGAGTCGGCCGGGGTGTCCAGGGCCATCGCCGCGGCGGTGAAGCAGAGCACCAGCGCCGGGGTGACGAGGATGTAGCAGGCCGCGTACTTGATCTCGCGGGTGCCGATCTTCTTGCCCAGGTACTCGGGCGTGCGGCCGACCATCAGACCGGCGATGAACACCGCGATGATCGCCATGATCAGCATGCCGTAGAGGCCGGAGCCGACACCACCGGGGGCGATCTCGCCGAGCTGCATGCCCAGCATGGTGATGCCGCCGCCGAAACCGGTGAAGGAGGAGTGGAAGGAGTTGACCGCACCCGTGGAGGTGAGGGTCGTGGCCACGGCGAAGATCGACGAACCGCCGATGCCGAACCGGGTCTCCTTGCCCTCCATCGCGCCGCCGGCGATGTCGTACACCGGAGCGCCGTGGTGGAACTCGGTCCACATCATGAGCGCGGTGAAGCCGAGCCAGATGGTGGCCATCGTCGCCAGGATCGCGTAGCCCTGCTTGAGCGAGCCGACCATGCGGCCGAACGTGCGGGTCAGCGCGAAGGGGATGACCAGGATGAGCCAGATCTCGAAGAGGTTCGAGAAGGGGTTCGGGTTCTCGAAGGGGTGGGCCGAGTTGGCGTTGAAGTAACCGCCACCGTTGGTGCCCAGCTCCTTGATGACTTCCTGGGAGGCGACGGCGCCGCCGTTCCACTGCTGCGTGCCGCCCGTGAACTGGCCGACCTCGTGGATGCCGGAGAAGTTCTGGATGGCGCCGGTGGCGACCAGGATGAGCGCGCCCACGATGGAGATCGGGAGCAGGATGCGGATGGTGCCGCGCACCAGGTCGGCCCAGAAGTTGCCGAGCTCACCGGTACGCGAGCGGGCGAAGCCGCGCACGAGGGCGACGGCGACGGCGATGCCGACCGCGGCCGAGACGAAGTTCTGCACCGCGAGGCCGCCGGTCTGGACGACGTGGCCCATGGCCTGCTCGCCGTAGTACGACTGCCAGTTGGTGTTGGCGACGAAGGACGCGGCGGTGTTGAACGCCTGGTCCGGGTCGATGGAGGCGAAGCCGAGCGAGCCCGGGAGCGAACCCTGCACCCGCTGGAGCAGGTAGAGGAAGAGGACGCTCACCGCGGAGAAGGCGAGGACACCGCGCAGGTAGGCGGGCCAGCGCATCTCCGTGTTCGGGTTGGCACCGATGCCCTTGTAGATCCACTTCTCGACACGCAGGTGCTTGTCGGTGGAGTAGACCCGGGCCATGTAGTCACCGAGCGGCTTGTAGACCAGGCCGAGGGCGGCGATCAGCGCGAGGAGCTGGAGGACACCAGCAAGAATGGGGCTCATATCCGTACTCAGAACCTCTCCGGCTTGACGAGGGCGAGGACGAGATAGACCAGCAGGGCGACGGCCACGATCAGACCGACAATGTTCTCGGCAGTCACAGCTTGGCCACCCCCTTGGCGATGAAAGCCACCAACGCGAAGATCGCGATCGTGGTGACGACGAAGGCCACGTCGGCCATCGTGAGCTCCTGAGTGAAGAACGGATTCTCGGACTGGATGAGCAAAGCGCTTTTCAGCCACGTCAAGGCCTCCGTTAACGCGTCCCTTACGACCAGCACTGCGCTCTTTACGCATCCTCTACGTGGCCGGGCCCTGAGCTGGGACATCGCCTCCGCCCGGCGCGCCGCGGGGCCCTCTGCGGGGTCCTCCGCGGAGTCCTTCTCGGGGGCCTTCGCGGGGTCCCGGCGGCGGCATCGTCAGCGGAACTCGGCGAGGCGCGAGCGCAGGCCCAGGGCCGTCAGGGCGGCGGCCGCGAGGAGGGCGAGGCCGGCCCAGGGCAGGGTGGTGCCGAGGGCGCCCCTGCCGTCCGAGGCGGCCTGGGCGAAGGCGGTGCGGTTGATGCCGGTGACCTCGTCGAGGGCCGCCATCCACTCGCCGAAGTGGGCGTTGGACTCCCCCGGCTCCCAGCCGATGCCGAAGGACACCGCTTCGCTCTCGTGGCCGGCCGCGACGAGGGACCGGATGGTGCGGTCGTCGCGCTGGTAGACGAGGTACGCCTGCACGGTCCGCTCGGCGGCGTCCCGCTCGCCGGGGAAGGTGATGTTGTCCAGCTCGCGGCGGAACTCGCCGGTGAACCGCTTGTCCGTATTGTCCTGACCATAGGCCTGCCAGGTCTCGGTGAGCGCGGGCTCGTACCCGTCGAGCGTGCTGACGCCCTCGACCCCGTAGAGGCTCTGCGACTTCGCCAGGAAGGCCGCCTCGTGGGCGGAGCGGTTCTCCTTGTCCAGAAGGAAGCGGCTCTCGTCGGCGTTGACGTCGTACGCGATGGCGCGGGCGCGCGAGAGGGCGGCGACGGAGTCGAAGGCGTCGCGGCGGGCGACCCGCAGCTCCTCGGAGGTCGCGGTGAGCGCCTGGGCGCCGAGGACGAGCGCGGTCAGGGCGCAGACGGTGGCGGCGAGGACGCCCGGGTTCAAGACCCGGTGGAAGCGGCGCGCGAGGTACCACTGGAGCGCCACGAGTACGGTGAGCAGCGCGGCCCCCACGCCCAGGAGCAGCGCGGTGTTCGTCCGCAGGTCCTCGCGTTCGGCGCCGTAGGCGTCCTCGAACTGCTGGTTGTTGGCGTCGACGAGGGCGCGGGACTCGGGCAGCATCCGCTCGGTCAGCAGCCCGTAGGCGGTGCGGTAGTCGTCGACGGCGGCCGCCTTGCCGCCGGCGCGGGTGTCGTTCTCCAGGGCGCGTCCGACGAACTCCTGGTAGCGGGCGAAGTCCTGGGTGAGCAGCTCCACGGTCCGCTGGGCCCGCTCGTCGCCCTCCGCCGCCACGGCGAGGGTGCGCAGCTCCTTGCTGACGGACTCGCGCGCCTCGTCGTAGAGCTGGAGCGCCTTGTCGTACGACTCGGTCAGCCGGCCCTTCCCGGCGTCACCGTTGGACAGCAGGATGTTGACGGCCTGCGCGTCCATGTCGTTGAGCGCGAGGTTCAGATCGGCGGCGCTCACCGTGCGCGGGGCGTGCCGGCCGGCGACGGCGTCCCAGGTGCCGGAGGCGGAGAGGCCCGCGGTGAGGAGGATCCCGGCGCAGGCGGCCGCGAGCAGCAGGACGCCGCCGCGCAGCAGGCGCAGCCGGGCGGGCAGGGTGTCGCCGTAGCGGCGGCGCAGCACGCGCAGGCGCCGCGCGACCCGGTCGAAGGACCGGTCGAGGAGGCCGGCGGGCGGGGCGCCGGGGTCTCCGGGTACGCCGGTGGGGCCGTCCGGGCCGCGGCCCCCTCGTGGCCGCGGACCTGGACGGCCCGCCGGTCGTCCGGCTGTCCCCGTCGGTGCGGTGGCGGCCCGGGCCGTCGAGTCCGGACCTTGCGCGATACCTGTCGTGGTAGCCACGCATCCCTCCCACCTCACATGATCGGACAGCCGTCCGATCCCCCGTGCGGTCGAGTCTGCGTTGCGCTCCGGCGCGGAATGACCTTCATTGACGGCCTCCTGACGGTCCGTCGGCCCGCTTTGACGGGCCCTTGGCGCGCGTCCGCGGCGCGCCGTCAGAGCAGTGTCAATTCCGGTGCCCGAACGCGTACGCAGCGTTGCCGTGCGACTAGATTCCCGTCTCGGTCGCTCACCGACCGGGACGTCAGTGGCCTGACCGTCTCCGGCTCGCGAGGGCACGCGCCACCCGACCCCATCCGGTGGCCCGTGCCCTCACGGAGCGACCGACGCCGCACGTCCGCGGCCGTGACCATGGGAACCGGGGTGACCCCGCGCAGCCCAGGCCGTGGGCGACGGTGCTCCCTGCCGTCTTCCCCCGGGCGTCCGCCGCGCGGGCTGCTCCGGGGCCCATCAGAAGGTCCTCCCGCGATGCATCCCGCGTCCCCGCACGCGCCTTCGGCACCGTCCGCCCCCTCGGCCCCGCCTCGCGACCCGGTCCCTCGACCGGGTCGGCGGCGCTCGGCGCGGAGCGGGCTGCTCGACCCCGTCATGCTGATCAAGTGCTTCCCCGAGGCGGTGCGCAAGCTGCACCCCCGGGCCCTGGTGCGCAACCCGGTGCTCTTCGTGGTCGGCGCCGGATCGGTCCTGACCACCCTCTCCGCGCTCTTCGACCCCTCGGTGTTCACCTGGGTCATCAGCGTCTGGCTCTGGCTGACGGTGATCTTCGCGAACCTCGCCGAGGCGGTGGCGGAGGGACGGGGGAAGGCGCAGGCCGAGTCGCTCCGCAAGGCGCGCACGGACACCGTGGCGCTGCGGCTGCGGCACTGGCGGTACGGGGAGGACCTCGACCGGGCCGAGACGGAGGCGGTCGCCGCGAGCGACCTGAAGCTCTTCGACTTCGTCCTCGTCGAGGCCGGCGAGATGATCCCGGCCGACGGCGAGGTGGTCGACGGGGTCGCCGCCGTCGACGAGTCCGCCGTCACCGGTGAGTCCGCCCCGGTGATCCGGGAGTCGGGCGGCGACCGGTCCGGCGTGACCGGCGGCACCACAGTGCTCTCGGACCGGATCCTGGTCCGGGTCACCTCCCGCCCCGGCCACTCCTTCATGGACCGGATGATCGCCCTCGTCGAAGGCGCCTCGCGGCAGAAGACCCCGAACGAGATCGCGCTCAACATCCTGCTCGCCGCGCTGACCATGATCTTCATCCTGGTCGTCGTGGCCCTGCGGCCGATGGCCGCGTACGCCGAGGCCGCCCCGTCCACGACCGTCCTCGTGGCGCTGCTCGTGACCCTGATCCCGACGACGATCGGCGCGCTGCTCTCCGCGATCGGCATCGCCGGCATGGACCGGCTGGTCCAGCGCAACGTCATCGCCATGTCGGGCCGCGCGGTCGAGGCCGCCGGCGACGTCAACACGCTGCTCCTCGACAAGACGGGGACGATCACGCTCGGCAACCGGGAGGCCGCCGCCTTCGTACCGCTGCCCGGGGTCGAGGAGGCGAAGCTCGCGGACGCCGCCCAGCTGTCGTCGCTCGCCGACGAGACGCCCGAGGGGCGGTCGGTGGTGATCCTCGCCAAGGAGCGGTACGGGCTGCGGGCGCCGGCCGAGGGCGAGCTCGCCAACGCCCGGTTCGTGGAGTTCAGCGCGCAGACCCGGATGAGCGGCATCGACCTGCGCTGGGACAACGGCGCCGCGTGCCACATCCGTAAGGGCGCGTCCGCGCAGGTGATCGCCTGGGTGGAGATGTACGGCGGCATGGTGCCGGACGAGGCACGCGACTGGAGCGACGCGATCGCGGACGCGGGAGGCACGCCTCTCCTGGTGGCCGTGCACGACTGGGACGGCCCGCGGGTCCTCGGGATCGTCCACCTCAAGGACGTCGTCAAGGACGGGATCAAGGAGCGCTTCGCCGAGCTGCGGCGCATGGGCATCCGTACGATCATGATCACCGGCGACAACCCGCTGACCGCACGCGCCATCGCCCAGGAGGCGGGCGTCGACGACTACCTCGCGGAGGCCACCCCTGAGGACAAGCTCGCCCTCATCAAGAAGGAGCAGGAGGGCGGCAAGCTCGTCGCGATGACCGGCGACGGCACGAACGACGCCCCGGCCCTCGCGCAGGCGGATGTCGGCGTGGCCATGAACACCGGTACCTCGGCCGCCAAGGAGGCCGGGAACATGGTGGACCTGGACTCCAACCCGACCAAGCTCATCGAGATCGTCGCCATCGGCAAGCAGCTCCTCATCACCCGGGGCGCGTTGACGACCTTCTCCATCACGAACGACGTGGCCAAGTACTTCGCGATCATCCCCGCGATGTTCGCCGGCGCCTACCCGGGCCTGGAGGCGCTGAACATCATGGGGTTGCACAGCCCCACCTCGGCGATCACCTCGGCCATCATCTTCAACGCGCTCATCATCGTGGCGCTGATCCCGCTCGCCCTGCGGGGCGTCCGCTACCGCCCCTCCTCCGCCCACGACCTGCTGAAACGCAACCTCACCGTGTACGGCCTCGGCGGCCTCGTCCTGCCGTTCGTCGGCATCAAGGTCATCGATCTCCTGGTCTCCACCATCCCCGGCCTGGGGTGAATCTCCGTCAGGGGGGCGTCAGGGAAACGGGGTCGTTCTTGCCCCCGGACTCCGGCGCGGGTTCGATGGACACCATGAACAGCGCATGGCTCCTGCTCGACCGGCCGCCTCATCGGGCGCCCCGTCGTGAGCCCCGCTGTCCGCAGACCGCAGCCTTCCGCTGTCCGGAGACCGCAGCCTTCCGCTGACCGTCTCCGGTTCTGCCTTCGGGGCGTCGTGACTTCACAGTCCGGCGCCCCTTCTTCGTACCCGAACACTCTTCACCCTTGAGGGACTGAGACCAGTCATGTCCGTTTCCGACCTTTCCTCCCGCACCGTTCTGGTGACCGGTGCCACCTCCGGCATCGGCTACCAGACCGCGCGGCTGCTCGCCGAGCGCGGTGCGACCGTGCTCGTCCACGGCCGCACGGCCGAGGAGGCCCACGCCGCCACCGACCGGCTCGTCACGCTGGCCGACGTCGACGGGTCCCGACTGTGCGCGTTCGCCGCGGACTTCACGCGGCTGGAGGAGGTGGAACAGCTCGCCGCCCGTGTGCTGGCCGAGCACCCGCACCTCGACGTCCTGGTCAACAACGCCGGCATGGCGGCCCCCGAGCGGCACACCGTGACCCCCGACGGCAACGAGATCGCGTTCCAGGTCAACTTCCTGGCGCACTACCTGCTCACGCACCTCCTGGAGCCGGCCCTGACCACCGACCCGGGCGGCCGGGTCGTGAACGTCTCCTCCTCGCTGCACCGCACCGGCTCGATCCAGTGGAACGACCCCAACCGCACCCGTCGTTACTCCCGCCTGGCCGCGTACGCGCAGTCGCAGCTGGCGCTGACGGTGTTCGCCGCCGACGCGCGCGTCACCGCCGTCTCCGTCCACCCGGGCATCTGCACCACCAGCCTGCTGCCGCTCTACGCCCACGAGGGCGTGTCCCCGGCCGAGGGCGCCGCGCACGTCGTGCGGCTCTGCGACCCGGCCGTCGAGATCGTCAACGGCGCCTACTACGACCGCGACCACCGCGTCGAGCCGGCCGCGGGCGCGTCCGAGGAGCGCACGGTCAAGCGTCTCAACAAGCTCGCCGACCTGCTCGTCGGCCAGCCCGCCTGACGACTCGACGACCCGCTTCACCACCAGCACAACCGGCACCACCAGCTCCACCGAAAGGAACACCGTCCATGTCCAAGCGCGCCCGCAAGAAGAAGGCACGGCGCAAGAAGAAGGCGAACCACGGCTCAAGGGCCGGCGCTCGCTGAATGCCCAGGGGCGGCCCGTCCATTACACGGGCCGCCCCGTCCCGTACCCGAAGGAGGTCTCCGTGTTCCCGCACCCGTCCCACCAGCCCCCCGCCCCCGCCCGGGCGTTCCCGACCGGTGCCCCCGGCACGGCCGCCCTCACGGAGCACGTCCTCGCCACCGGCCACGGCCGCTGGTGGACCGACCGCGCCGAGCGACCGCGCGCGGTCGCCGTCTCCTGCGGGGACCACGCCCTCCTCGCGGGCGACCCGACGGCCATGACACCGGCCGACCTCGCTCCGCTGGCCGACCACTACGTCGAGGCCGCGGACCGCTTCCTGCCGCTGCTCGGCGGCGCGTTCGACCGGGTCACGCCCTGGGAGCGGATGCTCTACGTCCACCGCGTCCCCGTCGCCGCCTCCCCGGTGCCGCGCGGTGTGCGGGTGCGCCGGCTCTCCGCCGAGTACGCCCCGGCCCTCGCCGCGCTCGACCCCTCCATGGCCTGGATCCACGACACCTGGGACGGCCCGGCCGGCCTCGCCTCCTCCGGCCTCGCCTGGGCCGCCTTCCACAAGGGCCGCGTCGTCGCCGTGGCGTGCACGCGGTTCCTGGGCAGCCGCTACGAGGACCTGGCCTGCGCGACCGCGCCCGACGCGCGCCGCAAGGGGCTTGCCCTGGCGTGCGTCACCCGGCTCGTCGCCGATGTGGCTGAGCGCGGCCGCACCGCGAGCTGGTGCTGCTCCCGCGACAACCGCCCGAGCCGGCTGCTGGCCTGGACGGCGGGCTTCCGCCTCGACCACGAGTACGTCCACCATGTCGCGGGTTCGGCCGGGCGCGTGCCGCAGATGGCCGCGGCGGCCTGAGGCCTGGAGGCCTTGAAGGTCACACGGGCGTCGTGCTCACACCGGCGTCGCGGTCCTGCCGTCCTCGGCGAGGGCCGCGGCCGCCTGGGCCGCGAGGTCGAGGGCGACGAGGCGGGACTCCAGCGGCGGCGGTACGGAGCCGGGTGCGGGCTTCATCATGAAGCGGCCCTGGTAGCGGCCGTGGGCGACGGCGCGCAGTTCGATCTCGCCCTCCGGCCAGCCCTGCCGGTCCAGGTCCCAGATCCAGCCCTGCACCTTCACCGATCCGTCCGGGTCGAGCCGTGGCGGGCGCCCGAGCAGCGAACCCTGCTCGAACCGGCAGGCGCTCAGGTCCAGTACGTCGGTCAGCTCGGCGCGCACCCGGCGGACGATGTCGTCGGAGGAGGTGCTGAAGCGGGCGAGCCGTGTCGTGCCGTGCAGCCGCTCCAGATGGGTGGCGTCGATGACGGCGATCCGCTTCAGGGTCCTGGCGCGCGCCGCGAGTTGCGAGACGGCAAGGCCGACGACCAGGAGCAGGACCGAGGTCTCGATGTCGGCCCGGTCCTCGATGTGGAAGCTCTGGTACGGCGCGGTGAGGAAGAAGTCGAACCAGGCGGCGGCCGACAGGGCCCCGATCGCACCGGCGAGCCGGTTTCCGAGGGCCGCCACGGCGACGACCACGACGACGAGCAGCAGCGCCAGATTGGTGGGCGTCACGTTGTCGCGCAGCGGCACCAGGACGAGGGCCGCGGCGAAGGGGGCGAGGACTCCGGCGGCCACGGCCGCGGTGTCCCGGGAGAGCGTGCGCATGGTCCACCTCCGTATGTCACAAGCCTCCGCCCGGTGTCGCGTACGCGGCACCGGGCGGAGGGGTCCTTGACGGATTTCGTACGGCGGATCCGCTGGGATCCGCCGGGATCCGCGGTGTCAGCAGCGGAACCGGAGCCGGCAGATCACCGCGTCGGTGTCGCGCCGGACGGCGTGGGCGACGACCGCGCCCCGCTGGTTCTGCAGGAGCCGCTGCCACAGGTGCGCGGGCTCGGCCTCCGGGATGAGGACCGTGACGCGGGTGTCCGGTTCGCTCTTGGCGAGCTCGCGGACGTACGCGGTGATGGGGCGGCCCAGCGAGCGGCGCTCGGAGGGCAGCCTGACGAGGTCGACCCCCGGGTTCCAGAGCGCCCAGTCGCGCTCCAGGGCCTCGGTCGCGGCGCGGTCCTCCGGCTCCGGGTGGCAGACGGTGACCGCACGGACCTCGTCGCCGAGGGAGACGGCCGCGGTGAGGGCCTCGCTGGTGAGCCGGGTCAGGGAGGAGACCGGGACGAGGACCAGCGAACGCTCGCGGTGCGGGGGCTCGGGGATCCGGCCGACGCCGAGACGCTCGCCGATCTTGCCGTAGGCGCGGTGGACCAGCTCGAAGACGACGACGAGCAGCGGCAGCGCGACCACGATCAGCCAGGCGCCGTCATGGAACTTGGTAGCCGTGACGACGACGGCGGAGACGCCGGTGAGCAGGGCGCCGAGGCCGTTCAGGAATGCCTTGCCCGCCCAGCGCGGGCCGCGCTCGCGGCGCCAGTGCAGCACCATGCCGGTCTGGGCGATCGTGAAGCCGACGAAGACGCCGATCGCGAAGAGCGGGACGAGGGTGTTGGTGTCGCCGCCGGAGAAGACGAGCAGGGCGGCGGAGACGACCGAGAGCCAGACGACACCGTGGCGGTGGACCTGACGGTCCGCCTTCAGGCCGAAGACGTGCGGCAGGTAGTTGTCGCGGGCGAGCAGCTTCAGCAGGACGGGCAGGCCGCCGAAGGAGGTGTTCGCGGAGAGCGCGAGCAGGATCATGGTGGCGAACTGGACGACGTAGAAGGCCCAGTTGTGGCCGAGGGACGCGTCGGCGAGCTGCGCGAGGACGGTGACGCCCTCGACCGGCTGGAGGCCGAAGCGGGAGATCAGGACCGAGAGGCCGATCAGCATGACGCCGAGGAGCGCACCGAGGGCGACCTCCGCGCGCATCGCCCGCTTGGCGGCGGGGGCGCGGAAGGACGGCACGGCGTTGGCGATCGCCTCGACACCGGTGAGCGCGGAGCAACCGGAGGCGAAGGCCTTCAGGAGCAGCAGCGCGCCGACGGTGGTGGCGTTGTCGGCGAGGACGGAGGCGTGGCCCGCGGAGGCGGCCGTGGAGACGGGCGCGTCGCGGAAGAGGCCGACGACGATCAGGACGAGGATCGCGCCGATGAAGACGGCGGTCGGCACGATGAAGGCGCGGGCCGAGTCGACGATGCCGCGCAGGTTGACCGCGGTGATCAGGACGAGGACGACCAGACAGATCCACAGCCGGTCGCCGTAGAGCTCGGGGAAGGCCGAGGTCAGGGCCGCGACACCGGCGGTGACCGCGACGGCCACGTTGAGGACGTAGTCCAGGACGAGCGAGCCGGCCGCGACGAGGCTGGTGCGCCGGCCCAGGTGGGTCTTGGCCACCGCGTAGGAGCCGCCGCCGTCCGGGAAGGCCCGGATGACCTGCCGGTACGAGGCGACGAGCACGGCCAGCAGGCCGGCGATGGCGAGCGTGACCGGGAGGGTGAAGCCCAGGCCGTGGGCGCCGGCCGCCGCGAGGACGAGGACGATCGCCTCGGGTCCGTAGGCCACCGATGCCATCGCGTCGAGCGACAGCGCGGCGAGCCCGGTGACGGCGGTCAGCCGGTGGCGTGCACCGGTATCGGGGGGCTCCTCGGCGCTGGGTGCGGCACCGGTCTCGGTGGTCAGGACGGCCATCTCGCTGATCCCTTTCGTGGCAGGTCCGCTCAGGTTCGGCCCCCACGAGGTCGTCTTCACGCCACCCTTGCGCCCTCTTTACGCACTCCTGGCTTGTCCGTACGCGTTCTTGACACGGCCAGGTCGTCGAGGCGCGGTCAGCGGCGCCGGGCATCGTCGGGAGCGCCGAGGAGCGGAAGGAAGGGGATGGGCGCTGGCGTACGCCGTCCGGGCGGAGGGCCCGGCCGGCGCCGGCCCCGTCAGGCCCCGGTGCCTTGCGGTGCCGCGCACTCGGTGAGCAGGGCCATCGCGTCCGGCCGCGACAGCTCGGCTCCGCGCCGGAAGGCCTCGTCGTACGCCTCCTCGCCGAGCCGCTCGCGCAGGTCGGCGGCCAGGGCCCGCACCTGCGGGTCGCCGTGGTCGAACGCGCCGCGGACGGTCCGGGTCAGGCCCAGTGCGGTCGCGGCGGCGGTCGGGTCGTCCTCCGCCGCGCGTAGTTGGGCGAGGAGCAGGGGTCCCCGGGCCACCGCGTCGCCTTCGCCGCGGTTGAGCAGGCCCCGCACGCTGCTCGGGAACAGGGCGCGCGCCTCCTCGACGGCCCCCTCCGCGAGCCGGTTCGCCATGCGGTCGGCGGCCAGGACGTCCCGGCTCGTCTCCTCGGTGTACGGCAGCCGGTGGAGGAGGGACTCCATGCGGTCCAGGGCCTCGTCGGCCCGTGGCAGGTCACCCAGGGCGCGGTGCACGGCGGCGAGAGCGGACAGCATCCCGACCTCCAGCCTCCGGTGGCCGCGCTCCTTGCCCTGCCGCAGGGCGGCCCGGATGTCGCGCAGGGCCCCTTCCAGGTCGCCCGTGCGCCGGCGTTCCCTCGCGAGCCGGGCCTTGGTCCACAGCAGGTGTTCCTCGGTGCCGAGTTCCTCACTGATGGCGACGGCCCGCTCGAAGGCGGCCATCGCCGCGTCGTGCTCGCCCCGCAGGGAGTGGTGGCCCCCGGTCGGGAGCAGCGTCATCACGAGCCCCCAGCGGTCCCCCACCTCCTCGAAGCCGCGGAGCGCCGCACGCCGTGCCTCGGCACCGCTCTCCACGTCCCCCTGCTCCCGGAGGACGAAGTCGTGGGCCCAGTGGGCGCTCGCCCGCACCCAGGGGTCCGTGGAGCTCAGGGACTGCCGGAGCCCGCGCTCGCGCTCCTCCTCGGTGCCCGCGAGCTGGGACATCCGCAGCAGCGGCAGCGCCGGGTGGAAGCCGAGCACCTCGGCCCGGTCGACGTCGGGCTTCGCCGGGAAGGCGTCGTCCGGGTCGGGAGGGCCCGCCGCGCTCCGGACGAGTCCGAAGGCCGCGCGCGTCTCCTCGGGCAGCGCGTCGCCGAGGCCCAGGACCTCCCCGAGGAAGGTCTCGAACTGGGTGGTCATGCCCCTGATCCCCCAGTACCAGAACAGCGCCCTGACGAAGCGGGCGGACCGCGCCGCGTCCCGCGCGTCGAGGACCGAGCGCAGGGCGGCGGCCATGTTGTCGTGCTCGGCGTCGAAGTCGGCTATCGCGCGGAGCTGTTCGCGGGTACGCAGGAGGGGTTCGAGCTCCTCCGCCAGGGCCAGGAAGTGGTCGGCGAACGGCAGGGTGACGTCGTCCCCGTCCCCTACGAGCCGGTCGGCGGCGAAGGCCCGTACGGTCTCCAGCATCCGGTACCTGGGCTCGTCCTCGCCGGAGCCCGAGCAGGTCACCAGGGACTTCTCGACCAGGGTGTCGAGGACGTACGCCACGTCCGCGGCGGGCAGGGTCGCGTCGGCGCAGACCCCCTCAAGGGCGGCGACCGTGGCACCGCCCGGGAAGACCGACAGCCTGCGGGCCAGGGTCCGTTCGGGCTCGTCGAGGAGGTCCCAGCTCCATTCGACCAGGGCGAGGAGCGTGCGCTGCCGGGGCAACGCGGTGCGGCTGCCCGAGGTGAGGAGGCGGAAGCGGTCGTCCAGGCGGCGCGCGATCCGGTCCACGTTCATGGAGCGCAGTTTGGCGGCGGCCAGTTCGAGGGCGAGCGGCATCCCGTCGAGGCGGCGGCAGATCTCCACCACGGGACCCACGGTGGTGGCGTCCAGGGTGAAGTCGGGGCGGACGCCGACGGCCCGGTCCACGAAGAGCCGGACGGCGGTGGCGTCGGCCGACTCGGCGAGCTCGTCGGCGGTCGCGGGGAGGTCGAGCGGGCGGAGCGGGCAGAGCGCCTCGCCGGTGATGGCGAGGGCCTCGCGGCTGGTGGCGAGGATCCTCAACCTCGGGAGCCGGTCGAGGAGTTCCTCGGCGAGTGCGGCGGCGGCCTCCACGACGTGCTCGCAGTTGTCCAGTACGAGCACGGCCTCGCCGCCCTCGAAGAGCTCGGCGAGCCGGTCGACGGGGGTGAGGCGCCGGTCCTGCCCGCCGTCGTAGAACCGGCGGTCCTTGGAGCTGAGCGCGCCGAGGACCGCGTCGGCCAGCTGGTCCGCGGGGCCGATGCCCGCCAGCGGTGCGAACCAGACCCTGCCCCGGTCGTGGGCCCGGTGCCGGGCCGCGGCCTCCAGGGAGAGCCGGGTCTTGCCCGCGCCGCCGAAGCCGACGACGGTGACGAGTCGGGAGGAGGCCAGCAGACCGGCGACCCGTTCCAGTTCCCGGTCGCGGCCGACGAAGCTCGTCAGCCGGGCCGGAAGGCGGCTCGCTACCGACTCCGCGCGGGCCGGAGCAGTCAACTCGCCCCGGAGGAGCGCTAGATGGATCTCCTGGAGCTCTGCCGACGGGTCGACTCCGAGTTCGTCGCCGAGGCGGCCGCGTATCTGCTCGTACACGGCGAGCGCGTCGGACTGCCGCCCGGCGGCGGAGAGCGCCTTCATCCGCAGCCCGGCGAGGCGTTCGCTCAACGGGCGTTCCGCGCCCGCCGTTTCGAGGTCGGCGAGGACTTCGGCGTACCGGCCGAGGCGGAGTTCGGCGTCGAAGCGGTCCTCTGCGGCGGTGGCGCGCAGGTCGTCGAGGCGGGTGGCGGCGGCGCGGGCGAACGGGGCGTCCAGGACGTCCGCGAGCGCGGGGCCCCGCCACAGCCCGAGGGCCGTGCCGAGCAGCGAGGCGGCCTCGTCCACGTGCCCGGCGGCCAGTTCGCGCCTGCCGCGCGCGGCCAGCTCCTCGAAGCGGTGGGCGTCCACGTCCTCGTCCCGTACCGAGAGGCGGTAGCCGCCGGCGACGGACTCCAGGGTGGCGACGCCCCGCAGGGCCTTGCGGAGCCGGGAGGCCAGGGCCTGGAGGGCGTTCTGCGCCTCGGCCGGGGAGTCGGCCCCCCACAGGCCGTCGACGAGCGCGTCGACGGAGACGGGCCTGCCGCCCTCAAGCGCGAGCCTGGCCAGCAGCATGCGCAGCCGTACGCCCCCGATGTCGACAGCCGGACCACCGACGGTCGAACCGTCTTCGGCCTGACCGCCGACGGCCGAACCGTCGTCAGACGGACCCTCGTCGGCCGTGGCCCCGACCGGGCCGAGCAGCAGAATCCTCACGGCGGCAACCTCCCCCATGGCGCGGTGAACCGCGCCATCCTAGCGATTCGATCATGCGTTCCCGTGTGTCACCTCGATCACCGACGTACGGTGGGAGCCGGTGAGTTGACAAGGCACGCGACGGAAGAGGGAGCGATGGTTCCGGGAACGGTGCAGCAGCTGACCATTCTGCTGATCCTGGTACTGCCCGGAGTCTTCTACCAGGCCGTACGGGAGCATCTGCGCGGCGCGGTCGCGGCGGAGCAGGAACCGCAGAACCGGATCGTGCGGGCCATCGCGGCGGGCGCGCTGCTCGACGCGGTGTACGCGGTGGCCGCCGGGCCGTGGCTGGTGCGGCTGCTCGGCGGGCAGGGCAAGGGGCCGGTCGCGGGGGTGCTCGCGCATCCCCGGGAGGCGGGGATCGCGGCGCTCCTCCTCGTAGTCCTGGTGCCGGCGGGGATCGCCTGGGCGGAGGCCCGCCTGGACCGGCGGCGCAGGCGGGCCCGGTACGAACCGACGCCGACGGCCTGGGACGCGCTCTTCCGGGACCGGGGCTCGTGCTTCGTCCGGGCCCGGCTCAAGAACGGTCTGTGGGTGGGTGGTTGGCTGGGGTCGAGGTCGGCTGTCTCGGCCTATCCGCAGCCGGGCGACCTCTATCTCCAGGCCCAGTACAGGATGGCGCCCGACGGCCGGTTCCTCGGGAAGGTTCCGGACACCGGCGGGGTGTATCTGCGCGCCGCCGACATCGACGTACTGGAAGTGCTGCAGCGGCCGACGGCGCCGGCCGTCCCCTCGGCCCGGGCGCACGCGGAGGAAGGGGTCGAGGCATGACACAGCATCACAAGGGCAGTGAGGACGGGGAGTTGGAGGAGCTGCTCACAGAGTTCTCCGGGCGCCGCACCTACCGGCCGTCCGACGACGCGGCGGAGCCGGACGACGTCCCCCAGGCACCGTCCGGGACCGCGATGGGCGAGGACGCGCCGTCCGACTGAACGAGCGGATCGCCCCCGTCACGGACCGGTGTGGATGTGCGCGGCCCACAGGTGCGGGGCGCCCGCGAGACGACGGCGCAGTTCCCTGACCGGGCGGTGCAGGGCCGTCGCCGGATCGATGGGGCGGCCCCGCGCGAGGTCGTCCACGAGGGTCGCGTACAACTCCTCCGTCAGCCGCGTCGCCACCTTGTCGGCGACGGGCCACAGCGTGCCGATCACGTGCGGGTACCCGGCCAGTTGGAACGACGAGGCCAGGTGGACCGACTCGTCGGGGAGGGTGAATCCGCCCTGGGAGGTCGAGCAGGCCGACAGGACGGCGAGGACCGCCTCGCGGGGGCGCTGCTCGGCGGCGTCGCGCGCCGTGAGCCGCCCGTCGTGGAGGATCAGTCCGCTCTCGGACGGCGTGTTCGGGTCGCTCACGCCGTGGCAGCTGAAGTGGACCCACGGGTGCGCCGGCAGGGCGTCACGGACCGCCGCCACGGTGGCTGCCTCGCCCGCGAGTTCGCGGTGCACGGGGAAGAGCCGCCGGAGCAGTTTCGCCTCCTGGGCGACGCCGGGCAGCGAGGGGGCGCCGGGGGTGTCGGCGAGGCTGACGATCAGCGGGGCGGGGAGGGTCACGGCGGTGCCGACGGGCGCGTTCCGGGCGCGGACCAGGGCGCGCAGGGTCGGGGTGTAGGAGGAGACGACCCGGTCCATGACGGTCTCGCCCGGCCTCGGGTCGGGGCGGCCCGCGGCGTGCAGCGGCAGGAGCGACAGCCAGCCCGTGGGGCACCACCAGAGCCGGGTCGACGGTCCGTCCTCGCGCGGGGCGGCGAGCGGGCCGAGGCGGTCGAGGACGGGTTCGGCGACGGCGGTCCAGAGCCACTCCAGGGTGTCGGACAGGGTCCGCATCGCGGCGACGGCCCGCCGGGCCCCCTGGTCCCCGTACGCCTGGTCGACGGCCTCGACGAACTCGGTGGCCCTGTTGAGGGACTCGTCGTGGCCGAGGGCGGGCAGCGGGACGACCTGGATGCCCTCGTCGGCGGTGACGAGGAGCGCGGCGGAGCCGTGCCGGCTGACGTTGACGACCACGACGGGCCCGCCGGAGGCCGCGCCGAGCAGATCGGCCGCCGTCGGCGTGGACAGGAAGTCTTCGAGACCGGGCAGTCGGCGGATCCGGTCG
The DNA here is from genome assembly GCF_042718575.1 of Streptomyces sp. NPDC058579. Classification (NCBI taxonomy): domain Bacteria; kingdom Bacillati; phylum Actinomycetota; class Actinomycetes; order Kitasatosporales; family Streptomycetaceae; genus Streptomyces; species Streptomyces sp. NPDC058579. Next base: position 60,317 of record NZ_JBHXPI010000019.1, on the reverse strand, counting down.
AGGAGTTCGTCCCACGTCCGGGCCAGGGCGTGCCGCGTCTCGGCGAGCAGCCCGGCCTCGTGCCCGGGGTATGACGGGCCGGGGTACGACGGGCCGGGCCGGCCGGGATCGACGGTGATCATCCCGGGGCCGGCGTGTGGATCGGCGCTGAGGGCGTCGCGGACCCGTTCGAACTCCGCGGCGAGGGCGGGGTCCGCCGTACGCAGCCGGGAGAGGTCGCCGCGGTTCTCCAGGCCCTGGGCGAGCAGGATGCCCCGGCCCTGTTCGAGGAGGGTGAGCGCGGTCCGGGGGTCCCCCGCCCGCAGCGCGAACGCGGCGGCGTCGGAGGCGAGTCCCGTACCGATGACCAGCCGGCCCTCCTGGTCCGCGCGGGCGAGTCCGCGTGGGGCGAGCCGGGACAGCAGACCGACGGCGTACGCGTAGCCGTCGAGCGCCTCGGCGTCCTCGCCCGCGGCGGCCGCCGCGTCGCCCCAGGTACGGGCGGCCAGCAGCCGTTTGGAGACCGGGGCGACCGTGGTGCGGGCGGCCTGCCGGGCGCACCGGATCGCCTCGGCGAGGTCCGCCGCCCGGGCGGCGCCACGGGTCGTGGTGGCGCGATCCGGCCCGGCGAGCCGGGCGCGGGCCACCTGGGTCCTGGCCAGGATCCACAGGGCGTGGGTGTGCTCGGGGTGGCCCTCGGACAGCCGGCCGAGCACCTCCCGTACCGCGCTCAGTCCCCGGTCGAGCAGCGGGCCGAGCGCCGGGTCGGTGTCGTCCTCGGCCATCTCCGCGGTGGCCATGACGGTGCCGGCCAGGTTGATCAGGGCGAGCGCCCGTCGCGGGTGGTGCTCATCGAGGTTTGCGAGGGCCTCCTCCAGGACGCGCCTCGCCTCCAGGAGGAGCCCGGTGTCCATCGCCCCGGTCGGGTAGAGCGCGACCCGGTGCAGCAGGACGCCGAGGTTGATGCGCGCGATGTCCCTGCCGTGCCGTTCGCCGTGGTCCAGGGAGATGGCCTCGCGCAGCAACTCCGCCGCCTCTTCGGCTGAGGCGGAGTCGCCCGTGACGTCGAACCGGAAGCTCAGGGCCTGGGCGAGGTTGGAGAGTTGGACGGCGCGTTCGAAGTTGGTCGGCGCGGACTCGTCCACGGTGCGCCGCAGGACGGTCAGGCCCTCGGCGAGCCAGGTGCGGTCGCCCGTGAGACGCGAACGCCGCACCAGGGCGATGCCCAGGTTCATGAGGACGCCCGAGCGCCCCGTGTGATGGGCGGGGACGACGGCGGTCGCCTCGCGCAGGACGCCGATCGCCGTGCCCATGAGGGTGGCGTCGACGGTGTCGGCGGCGAGGCCGAAGAGGGCGTTGCCGTAGTTGGTGAGGAGGACGTGGCGTTCGCCGGGTTCCTGGTTGTTCTCGAGCGCGGCGCGGTAGTGGTCCAGGGCCTCCTCGCGCTGGGACGCGTCCAGGCTGCGCTGGTGGAGCTCCAGGAGGACGTTGGCGAGGTTGGCCCGGGCGCGCCACACGGAGGCCGGGCGGGTGCCGGCGGTCCTCGGGGCGGGCACCCGTGACGCGGCGACCGCCTGTCGCTGCCAGTGGACGGCCTCTTCGAGGTGCGCGGCGTCGCCGGTGAAGCGGGTGAGCGAGCGCAGGGCGTTGCCGAGGCGGGTGAAGTTGTCGGCCGCGCCCGGCACGGTGGGGCCCGCGTCACGGACGACCCCGCGCAGCACCTCGACGGCCTCCTCGAGGAGGGCTACGTCCGAGCGGTGCTGGGCCAGGCGCTGGAGCGCGTCGCCCAGATTGCCGAGGCGGTGCGCGCGGTAGTGGTCGCGCGGGCCGGTCGCCGCGACCGCCTCCCGGTGCGCCCGTATCCCCTCGGCCAGCGGCGCCTCGTCGGCGGTGAGCATGCCCAGCACCACCAGCGCGGCGCCGAGGTTGGAGCAGGCCACCGCCCTGTCGTGCCCGGAGCCGGGCGCGGCCGCCGCCACGGCGAGGCGCAGCGTGCGCACGGCCTCGGCGCAGGCCTCGGGGCGGCCGGTCGCCTCGCCGTACTCCATGAGGACGCAGCCCAGATCGGACAGGTACTCCGAGCGCCGGGGATCGTCCTCGCCCATCAGGTCGAGCGCCTCGTCGATCAGGGCGAGCCCCTCACGACGCGCCTCCTCGGCGCGTACGGCGGCCGGACCGGCGGCGGGGCCGGCGTCCGTACCTGCTGCCGGACCTGCGCCCGGATCGGCGCCCGGACCGGCCGGATCGCCGTACGCCGCGGCCCGGTTCGCCCGTCGTACGAGCAGCTGCCCGAGGGCGTTGCGGGCGGCGGGCCCGACGCCGTCGTTGCCGACCGTCAGCGCGACGCACTCCCGGTACGTACGCTCCGCCTCCGCCGCGTACGCCTCGGCCCGCTCGCCCCGGCCGTCGTCCGACGCGTCGAGGACCCGCGCCAGTTTGAGCAGCACCCTGGCCCGCCCGGCGTCGTGCGCCGGGCTGTCGGCGGCGACGCGGCGCAGCAGGGCGAGCGCTTCGGCGAGCGCCTCGGGCGCGTCGCCGACGGCGCCCGCACGCAGCCGCAGCAGCTCGGCGAAGTCCAGGGCCCTGCCCTCGTACTGGCCGTCGTGCGGCGCGGTGGCGTCCAGCGCCCTCCGGGCGTGCCCGAGCGCGGAGTCGAGGTCGTCGAGGACGCCGGTCTCGACGTACCGGGTGCGCAGGACCTCCGACAGGACGTACTCGGCGTGGGCGTGGGCCGGGTGTCCGGGCGGGGCGGTCGCCAGGGCGTCGCGGGCCGCGTGGTGGGCGTCGTCGAGGGCGGCGAGGTCGCTGGTGTTGACCGTACGGCCGTTGAGGACGAAGGCGAGGTTCGAGAGATAGAGGGAGGCCTCGATCGGGTTCCCGGCCGCGGCGGCCGCGCGTCGGATGGTGTCGATGCCGTCGTCGTAGAGCCCGGTGCGGTCCAGCGACCCTGTGGCCCGCTCAGGGGCGAGGGAGAGCCCGATGGACGCCATGCCCAGATCGGCGAGATGGGCTGCGGGCGGCGGCTGCCCCGGGGGCTCGGCGGCGACGGACCGGCGCAGGAAGTCGACGGCCTCGATGAGGAGGGCGGGCTCGTCGAGCCGCGGCGCGGCGCTGAGCAGCGCCGAGCCGAGGAGGCCGAGGTGCAGGGCGTGGTACGGGTCTCCCGGCAGGCTCACGTCCAGCGTCCGGCGCAGGGTCTCGACGCCCTCACGCGTCACGTCCGGATCGGAGCTCGCGTCCGCCGCGTGCCTGAGGACGAGCCCCAGGTTGCCCTGCCTGCGGGCCTGTTCGGCCCGTTCCGGGGAGGGGGCGGCCACGGCGGCGCGGCTCCGGTGCACGGCCTCGTCGATGAGTTCGGGGCCGCCGCCGTCCCGGAATCCGTAGAGGAGGACCAGACCGAGGTCGGACAGGCACGTGCCCTGCTCGACGCTCCCCTCGGGGAAGCCCGCTACGGCGTGGCGCAGCAGGGCGGCCGAGGGGGGCAGCAGGGCGGGGTTGCGGTGCTGGGTGTACAGCAACAGGATCCCGGCGCCCGCCTCGTACGCGCTCCCGGGGTCGGCGTCCGCTCCGGCGGGCTCGCCCGCGAGGAGCGCGAGGAGCTGGCTCAGGACGGGCGGGGCGTGCGCGGGCGAGGCGCGGTGGACGTCGAGGAAGCAGAGGACGGCCGAGCCGAGCACCGAAAGGTCCGTGGCGCCGCCCGCGAGGAAGCGGCCCCAGTCGTAGTAGCCGATCGCGTTGACGGCGGCCAGGAGGACGTTGCCGTCCGGGAGCCGACCGGCGTCGCGTACCGCGTCGGCGTCCGCCGCGGCCTCCTCGGTCAGGAACCAGGCGAGCGCCTCGGGGTCCTCCTCCGCTCGCTGGAGATGGTCCAGGATGCGCTGCGCTGTCTCCTCGACGTCCATCGCCCCGCGCCCCGCTCCCCCGTCGGCCCCACCATCGTGCCCGGTCGAGGTCAACGTAGCTCAGTGGTACGGGTGTTGACCAAGGGCCTCGGCTCGCACCGAAACCTCCCGGCCACGCGCCCCGCGAGCCCGGCCAGCCGCCCCGCGAAAACCGGACGGGCGTCGGGAACCGGACGGCGGTCCCGTCCGACTACCGGGGCGGACTCCACGAGGCGGCGGCGGGAAGGCGAGGAATGGGCGGGCTTGACGTTCACATGCGGGGGGTCGCCTGCCGCCATGGCCGGATCGACGCCGTCACGGGCGTGGACCTGGAGATCGCGGCCGGCGAGCGGGTCGCGCTGACCGGCACCAACGGGTCGGGGAAGACCACCCTGCTGCGGGCCGTCCTGGGGCTGCACCGGCCGGTGAGCGGCTCGATCCTGGTGGGCGGGCGGGGCACCGACTCCCCGGCCGGGGCGGCCTGGCGGCGCCGGGCCTGCGCCTGGATCCCGCAGAAGCCCGCGGCCGGCCGGTTCCCGCTGCTCGCGAACGAGCTGCTGGCGAGCGGCGGCGCGCCGGTGGAGGCCGCCGAGGCCGCCGCCCGGCTGGGGGTCGCGCAGCTCGCGGAGCGGCCCGTGCACACGCTCTCCGGCGGGCAGTTGCAGCGCGTGTACCTCGCGCGGGCGATGGGCTGCGTGGCCGCGGGCGCGCAGGTGCTGCTCGCGGACGAGCCCACCGCCGCCCTCGACTTCGAGGGGCAGGAGGAGGCGGCCGACACGCTGACGTCCTTGCCGGTCACCCTGATCGTGGTGACGCACGACCGGGCGCTCGCCGAACGCTGCGACCGGGTCCTGGAGATGGCCGCCGGACGGCTGCGGGAGGTCCGGTGAACCTCGCCGCCGACCTGGGGGAACTGCTCCAGCTGCTGCCGGTCCAGCGGGCCGGGTTCGCGCTGCTGCTCGCGGCGGTCGGGCTGCCGGTGGTCGGGGTGGTGATCGTCGGGCTCGACATCATGCCGGTCCGCTTCGCGATGATGCACGTGGCGCTGCTCGGCATCGCCGTGGGCCTGCTGACCGGTCTGGACCCGATGGGGTGCGCGCTGGTCGCGTGCGCCCTCGCGGGCGCCGGGGTCGCGCCCCTGGCCCGTACCCCCGACGGACTGTCCGGGGCGATGGGGCTGCTGATGAGCCTGGCCATCGCCGCCGCCCTGCTCGTCCTCGCCGTGTCGGGCGTCAACGCCTCCGGGGCCTTCGCCCTGTTGTGGGGGTCGATCCTGTCCGTCGGGACCGCCGACCTCGTCGTACTCGGGCTGCTCGCCGTGCTCGTACCGGGCCTCTTCTGGTGGAAACGGCGGGATCTGGCCCTCCTGCTGTACGACCGTGAGCTCGCGCTCTGCTCGGGCGTGCCGGTGCGCGCCCTGACGCTCGTCCTGCTCGTCCTGGTCGCGGTGGCCGTCGCCGGGGCCATCAAGCTGACCGGTGCGCTGCTCGTGGACGCCCTGACCCTGCTGCCCGCGCTGGCCGCCCGGCGGCTCGGCACCTCCCTGAAGTCCATCACCCTCTGGGCGATCACCATCGGCGTCGCCGTCAACCTGACCGGCTTCCTCATCGCCCTCTGGCTGGACTGGCCCCCCGGGCCCGTCCTCGTCCTGACGGCGGGGGCCGTCGTCCTCGCCGTCCATCTCATCCCCGAACGGAGAACCCGCTCATGGCGCGCACCCGCGTCCACATCCGCATCTCTTCCCTCCTCCCCGTCCTCGCACTGAGCGCGGCATCCGTTCTGCTGACCGGCTGCGGCGACACGGGCCCCTCCACCGATGCCAGTGCCGGTGGCGGCGACGGGAAGCCGGTCGTGGTCGTGACCACGACCTGGGAGGGAGCCTTCGCCAAGGCGGCGGGCGCCGAGGACATCACGGTGATCGTGCCGCCGTCCACCCACCACGCGCCCGACTACGATCCCAAGCCCTCCGACCTCGCCGCCGTCGCGAAGGCCGACTTCGTGCTGTACGCGCCCTTCGAGCCGTACGCCGCGAAGATCAAGGAGGCGGCGGGCTCCAAGGCCGAGCTGGTCGAGGTCGGTCTCGACAACGACGCCGACAAGGTGAAGGCCGAAGTCACCCGCCTGGGCAAGCTGTTCGGCACGGAGCAGGCGGCGACGACGTGGAAGTCCGGCTTCGACACCGAGTACAAGAAGCTCTCCGAGGAGCTGAAGGCCGCCTGGCCGGGCGGGAAGAGCCCGAACGTCGTCGCGCAGGTCTTCACAGCCTGGTCGGCGAAGCTGGCGGGCGCCACGACGGTCGGTACGTACGGTCCTGAGGCGGTCACGCCCGCGCAGCTCGCGGACCTCTCCAAGAAGAAGCCCGCGTTGGTCCTCGACAACGCGCACATGTCGACGGGCACGGTGCTGCCCGACTCCGGCGCCACGCAGGTGAAGATCGTCAACTACCCGGGCGAGGACCTCGATCTGCTGGCCGTGTACCGGTCGGCGGGGGCCGAGTTGAAGAAGGCGATGGGCGCCGCGTCCTGAGGCTGACGGACTCGGAGCATGGGTGAGGGTGGGGGCGGTCCGGGCGGACCGCCCCCACCGTCACGTCATCCGGCCGCGCGAACACCCCTGTCTTCCGCGACCAGTTGGGCTCGCAGCGTCGCTCGGTCGGGCTTGCCCGCCGGGGTCAGGGGGAGTTCGGCGACGGTGAGCAGGCGCTCGGGGTGCTTGCGCGCTTCGAGGCCGTACGCGGTCAGGTGCGCGCCCAGCGAGTCGAGCGCCAGGGGCTGGCCGGCCGGCCCGTCGGCGCGGGGCACCACACAGGCGGCGAGCCGCTCCCCCATCAGCTCGTCCGGCACACCGACGCAGACGACGTCCCGGATCCCGGGGTGCGCGGCGAGGGCGCGTTCCACCTCGGCGGGGCTGATGTTGGCGCCGCCGCGGATCACGATGTCCTTGAGTCGGCCCACCACGTGGAGGATGCCGTCCGGGTCGAGGAAGCCCAGGTCGCCCGTGCGGACCCAGCCGTCGGCGGTGCGGTAGCGGGCGTCGAGTTCGGGCGCGCCGACGTAGCAGAGCGGGGTCATCGGGCCGCGCGCGACGATCTCCCCGACGCCGCCCTCCGGGAGCGGCTCGTGGGTCTCGGTGTCGGTGATCCGGATCTCGGCCACCCGGGGGTCGGGCCGGCCGACGACGACACCGGTTCCGTCGGTGGGCGGGGTGCGGTTCTCCAGGCCGGTGTGGCAGTTGACGCCGTCGGCCGATCCGTACAGGTTGACGACCGGGCAGCCGAAGGCCGCCGCCGCGTCGGCCGCGGTCGTCTCGTCGAGCGGCGCGCCACCCAGGACGAGGGCGGTGGGCGCGGGGAGCTTGGCGGCGGGGGCCGCGGTGGGCGCGCCGTGGGGCGCGTCTTCGGCCGAATCGAGACGGTCGAGCATCATCCGGATCATCGTCGGCACGCCGAGGATGTGGGTCGGCTCGTGCTCCCGGATCGCCGCGAGGGCTGCCTCGGGGGTGAACCGGTCGAGCAGCACGAGCGTGCCGCCGTGCCGGGCCAGGGTGACGGCCGTGCCGTTGGAGCCGAACGCGGAGGCCAGCGGCACCAGAAAGAGGCAGCGTGGCGGGGTGGCGTCGGGGATGAGGGAGGCGAGGAAGTTGCCGCGTCCGCCCGCGAGGGCGTTGTGCGAGTACGCGATCATCTTCGGCTCCGCCTCGGAGCCGGACGAGACGAGGATGCGGGCCGCGCTGTCGGGGTCGGGGCGGGCCGCGACGAAGTCGGCCGGGTCCGAGCGCAGCAACTGGGAGAAGGCCACGGCCCCTTCGGGCGCGGTCCCGGGCCCGGCGGCGACGACATGGCGCAGGGCGGGCAGTTGCGGGGCCAGTGCCAGGAGGTCGGCGGCGGGGTGGGCGTCGCGGTGCTCGGTCGCGGCGATCACGGCGACGGCCTCGGCGCGCCGCAGCAGCGACCCGGCCTCCTGCGCGCAGCGGCCGGCCGGGAACGGCAGCGCTACGGCTCCGAGTGCGGCGAGGGCCAGGTCGGCGATGACGGCGTTGCGGTTGTCGGGGAGTTGGACGCCGACCACGTCGCCCTCGCGTATGCCGAGCTCTCTGAGCCCGGTGGCCAGACATCGGACCTTGCGGTCCAGGGCGGTGTAACAGAGCTTCCCTTTGGAGTCGAGGACGGCCGTGCGGTGCAGCTCGGCGATCTGGCGGGCGCGGAAGAGGCTGTAGAGGTCGAGGTCGGGGCAGGTGCCGTCGACGGCCCAGGAGCGGCGCAGCCGCGCGGGGAGGAGGTCCCGGAGGCCGGTCGCGGTGCCCGTCGTGCTGCCGGTCGTGGTCGTGCCGACAGGGGTCCGGGCGGCGGGCGGGCTGGGGGCGGTGAGGCTGTCGGCGGTCATGCGAAGCTCCAGGGGTCGGGGACTGCGGGTGCGCCGTGCGCGTCGCGGCTGATCGAGCCGGCGAAGCGCGGGTCGTGGTGCAGGTCGGAGAGATCGGTGGTGACGGCCGTCGCGGTCAGGCCGTGGGCGCTCAACTGCCGTACGGCTTCCTCGGTGGGCAGCTCGCTCAGGTCGTACGCGGCCGCCGCTCCGGCGCACGCGTCGGCGGGGGTGACCCAGCCGTCGGCCGTGGGCAGCGGGTGGCGGAACCCGGCCGGGCGGCGCGGGTCCGCCCCGCCGGCGGCCCGCCGCAGCGCGGGAGCGATCAGCGTGTCGGCGGCGCCGAGGAGGGAGGAGTCGACCCGTACGCCGTGACCGGCGCGTTCGCGCAGGAGGAGCCCTGCGAGCACCGCCTCCGCGCCGACGAGACCCCCGAGGACGTCGAGGAGGGTCATCAGGGAGGGCGCGGCGGGTTCGCCGTGCGGGCGGACGGCCTCGCCGACTCCCGTACGGGCCTGGACCATGAAGTCCGTGCCCATCGGGGCGTCGGCCAGACGGTCGGCCCAGCCGCTGGTGTACGCGTGCACGAGGGTCGGGTTGACGGCGGCGAAGTCCTCGGCGTCGAGGCCGAGTTCGGCGGCCTTGCCCGGGGCCCAGTTGTGCAGGAAGACATCGGCATCGGCGGCCATCTCCCGCAGCCGACGCCGGTCGTCGGCCGACTTGATGTCGATCTCGACGGCGCGCTTGCCCCGGTTGAGGGCGAGCCAGCGGGCGGACACCCCCGAGCAGGCGGGCGGCATGCCTCGCAGAGGGTCGCCGCCGGGCGGTTCGATCCGGACGACGTCGGCGCCGAGGAGGCCGAGGAGATGGGCGGCGAGCGGGGCCTGGATGCGGCGGCCCGCCTCCAGGACGGTCAGGCCCGCGAGCGGGCGCTCGGGGGTGGGCGCGTTCCCCGCGGGAGCGGTTGTGCCCGGTCGTAGGAGGCCGAGCGACCAGGGGGCGGCGCCGTCGTCCTCCGCCGCGCGGTCGGCCAGGGTGCGCAGGGCGCAGACCTCGGCTCCGGAGACGCTCGCGGCCCGGCGCACGCGCTCCCAGCCATGGGCGCGCGTGGTGGCGTGGAGCGCGACGGGGAAGGGTGCGCAGGCGGTGGCGTAACGGAACTGGAAGGGCCGCCAGCCCGCCCGTATCGCGTCGGGCGGGGCGTCGAGGGCCCGCCAGAACGCCGCCCAGGCCCCCGGGTCGAGGGTCTCCAGCTCGAACAGGACGCCGTCGGCGGAGGTGAACGGCGGCCCGCCGGGCGCGAGTTCGGCAGCCTCGCCCTCGTCGGCTCCGGCGGCGGCCAGGTACTGGGAGACGGTGAGGAGCCCGGCCCGGTCCGCCGAGGTGCGGACCCGGGCGGGGCCCTTGCCGCCCCGGGCCTGGGCGAGGAGGGCGGCGAGCATGCCCTGGACGGTGAGGACACCGGTGGCGGTGGCGGCGAAGTCGGCGGCGAGCCCGCGCGGAGCGCCGTCACGGCGGCCGTGCACGGCCATGATCCCGGTGGCGGCCTGGACGGTGGCCTCGTCGGCGATCCCGTACGCGGCGGGCGCGCCGCTCCAGGACATGACGGCCTCGACGCCGGCGAAGCCGCCCCCGGTCAACTGGGCCGCAGCAGAGTCGTGTTCACGCCCGGGGGTGGCGAGCGTGGTCGCCGTGGCGCCGAGCAGCCGCAGGTGGCGGGCGACGACATCGGTGAGCTCCGGGGGCCCGACGGCGTCGAACTGGAGTGTGTCGAGCGGCCGGACCGTCTGGGTGGTGACGGATGTCGCCATGCCTCTCCTCTCCCGGCGCGGCGGTGGCGGCGCCCGGTGGGTGTTGGGTGAGCGGGAACCCGAAGGGCTCCGCTCCCGACCAGTTCCACGCATGAGTCAGTCGGACAGCCGTTCCCACGGGTTCCCGGCGACCTGGACCTGGCCCTGAAACCCGAACCGGAGGAGTGACGTGGCTGATACGGCCGTACAGGAGCGGGTGGCCGCGTTCGTACGGACGCTGGTCGTCCCGCGCGAGGACGTGCTCGACGCCGGCGGCCCGGCGGCCTCGGCCGCTCTGCGCGAGCTGCGGGAGGAGGCGGTGGCGCAGGGCCTCTGGGCGCTGCCCCTGCCCGCCGAACTGGGCGGTGGGGGTGTCGGGTTGGCGGAGTACGCGACGTACGCCGAGGTGGAGGGGGCGAGCGACCACGGACCGGCGGCGCTCGGTTCGGCCCCGCTGCTCGACGTACGGATGCTGGCGCGGCACGGCAGTGCGGGCGTACGGGACCGGTATCTGAAGCCGCTCGTGGCCGGGGAGGCGCGGACCTGTTACGCCATGACGGAGCCGGACGTGCCCGGTACGGACCCGTTCCTGACCGCGACGCGCGCCGAGCGGCTGCCGGACGGGAGTTGGCGCGTGACGGGACGGAAGTGGTTCACGTCGGGTGCGGGCGACGCCGACCTGGTGACGGTCCTCGCCCGTACGGACGGAGCGGACGGTGACCGGGAGGGCCTGTCGCTGCTCCTCGTGCCCACGGGCTCGACCGGATTTCGGGTCGTGCGCGAACTTCCCGTGTTCGGGGCGGGCGGTCAGTGGGAGATCGAGCTGGACGGGGTCGTGGTTCCGGGCGACCATCTCGTCGGCGGGCGGGGGCAGGGCCTGGCAGTCGCCGGTGAACGGCTGCTGTGGGGACGGACGTTGCGGTGCCTGCGCTGGCTGGGCCAGGCGCAGCGCGCGTTCGACCTGATGTGTGACCGGGCGGTGTCACGGGTGGGGTCGCGGGGGCCGCTGGCCGGTCACCAACTGGTCCAGCAACACGTCTTCGAGGCCCTGCTCGCGCTGCGCACGACCCGCCCCCTCGTGCACGAGGCGGTGTCCCTGCTGGTGGCTGGGCGGGACGCGCGGACCGAGGTCGGCCTGGCCAAGGTCGCGGCCGCGCGGATGCTGCAGAAGGTCGCGGACGCGGCGATCCAGGTGCACGGCGCGGCGGGGCTCGGCCCGGACACCGCGCTGCCCGCGCTCTTCCGCACCGGCCGCGCGGCGCGGATCCTCGACGGCCCGGACGAACTCCACATCACGTCGGTCGCTCGCCGCGTCCTGCGGGACCGCGAGGCGGGCGGTGCGGCGGCGACTGGTGTGGCGGGCGGGGCGGCAGGCGGTGCTGCGGCTACACGGCCGTGAGGTCGACGAGACCGGTGAGCGCGGCGAGGCCGAGGGCCAGGAAGAAGTCACCCCAGACGAGTTGGTGCCGTACGGCGGTACCGCTCCCGGCGTCGTAGCAGCCGTCGAGGAGCCTGCCGTCGGCGACGTGCGCGGAGACCAGTCGGTGGAGCGCATCCCGCGAGCGCTCCGCGTACCACGCCGAGCGGCTGTCCCGCAGGAGCGCCAGCTTCGCCAGGGCTACGGCGGTGATCGCGGCGGCGGAGGTGTCGAGGGGCCCGTCGCCAAGGCTGGTGTGCGCAGAGGGCACGAGCGGCTCGTCAGGGCGGGGCAGGAGCAACTCCAGGGCCTCGTAGACCTGTTGGGCAGTACCTATGGGCGGCCCGGCGAGCAGGGCATCGGCTGCGGCGAGGAGGAGCCAGGCGCGGCCCCGGGCCCAGTCGGGGGGCGGGTCCTCGCACGGATGCCAGCCGGTGGCGGCGTCCCACTGCCAGGCGGGGCGCGGTCCGCCGGGGCCGTGTACGCAGAGGTCGAGGTGCGTGCGGAGATGCGCGCCGGCGGCGGTAGCGTTCTCGGTTGCCAGCAGCGGGACCAGGCCGGGGACGCCGTCAGCCCGGGCTAGGAGGCGGGGTCCACCGAGCGCGGCGCCCCAGGGGACCAGGCCAAGTTCGGGCTCGAAGTCCCGTAGGCAGGCGCGCGCCGCGCGCGCTCGGAGGGCGTCGGCGCCCGGGTCACGGTCGGCCAGCGCGGTCCCGTACCAGAGGATGAGCCCGCGCGTCGCGGTGTCTGCCTCCGCCCAGGGCGCGAGCCGGGCGGTGCACTCCACCGCCGCCGCGCGGTCCCGCTCGTCGCCGGTGTGCCTGGCCCTCAGCCAGAGCAGCCCGGCCCAGAACCCGCCGGTCCAGGAACCGCGCCCGGTCGTGGTCCAGCGACCGGGGTTGGGGGCGGGGTTGGGGTTGGGGTTGAGGTCGGGGCTGGGGTCGGCGAACAGGGGGAAACGCGCCCCGACCTCGGCACGGCTCGCCGCCACCTGGTCGAGCACCGCCCCGAGCGCTTCGGAGGCCCAGCGCTCCGGCTCGTCGGGACGCGTGGCCTGACGTGCGTCGGGGCGGCCGTGCGCGCCCGGAACGTCGAGCCCGCGCACCTCACCCGCGCCGGGCGGCGCCTCCCCCGTCGGCGTCATGACGCCTTGACCGGGATCGGGGCGCGGTCCCTGCGCGCCCACGCCAGGGCCACCGCGCTGGCCGTGGCGAACTCGGCGGCCACCAGGAGCCAGCCGGTGCCGTAGCGGCCCGATTCCGCGAGGAGGCCGAAGAGCGGCGGGCCCACGGCGAAACCGGTGAAGAAGCCGGCCGCGACGAGGGCGGAGTCCTGGCCCGCGCGGCCGGGGGCGGCGCGTTGAAGGACGAGGACCATCGAGACCGCGTTGCCCGCGACCGCGAAGACGCCGACCGCCGCCGCGCCCAGCCAGGCGACCGGTGCCACGGCCCCCGCGGCCGCGAGCAGGAGCGCCGCACCGACCGCGCCGGCGGCCAGGAAGCCCGGGAGCCACTCGGCGCGGCCGGGGCGGGCCGCCCGCGACCAGCCGACGCGGCCGGCGATCCCGGCCACCCCGAGGACCGCGACCAGCGCGCCGGCGGCGGTCGGCCCGAGGCCCAACTCCCGTGTGCCGAAGAGGGCGAGGTACGTGTTGACGGAGGCGATCCCGCAGCCCAGGAAGAGCGAGAAGACCGCGAGCCAGGCGATCACCCCGCGCGGCACGAGCGACGGGCGCCCGCCGGGCGCCGGGGGCGCGGGAGGGTCCGCCGGGAGCGCCCGCCACGCCCAGAGGCCGGTGAGCAGCGCCGTACCGGCTGCGGTCCATACGGCGCCCTGCCACCCGATCCCGCCCGCGAGGGCGGCCAGCGGCAACCCCGCCGCGAACGCGCCGAGTTGGACGCCGGACTGCTTCGTGCCGGTCACGGCGCCCCTGCGTTCGGGCGGAACGGCGGCCAGGACGGCCTTGTTGGTCGCGGGGTTCGCCAGCGCCTGCGGCAGCCCGCCCAGCGCGACGGCGCCGAGCAGCAGCCCTGCCCCCGGTGCCGCGCCGATCAGCGCGAGCGCGGCCGAGGAGACGAGGAGGAGCAGGACGAGGGAGCGGCGGGGGCCGATCCGGTCCACGACCCGCCCGCCCGAAGGCGACAGTACGGCGGCCGTGCCGAATCCGATGGTCGTCGTCAACCCCAACACCGTGGGCGAGATGCCGAGTTCGTCCACCAGGCGCGGTCCGAGCGCGCCCAGCAGGAACAACTGCAGCATCGAGAACGCCATCGCGCAGGTCAGCAGTGCCGTGAGCCGGCGCTCCGCCCGCGCGTCCCCCTCCATGGTCATGAGGCAAGGGTCGGATCGGAAGGTGTAGCGGTTCCCCGCCTCCGCTGTGACCTGTGCCACAACTCCTTTGCTGAGTAAGGCATCTGGAAGGTTCCGTACCTACCGGTGCCTACGGACGGGGGGAATGCGAGGATGGCCCCGCCATGATTCCGGACCAGTGGTGTCGAGGGATACGGGCCGCGGTGTTCGCGGCCGCCTGCGTGTTGCTCACAGCCACCGGCCACGTCCTCATGTCGGACACCTCCGTGCCCTGGTGGGCGCTGACGGCGGCGTTCGCCGCGACGGGCGGGGCGGCCTGGTGGCTCGCCGACCGGGAACGCGGTCCTGTCGGGGTCACCGCCGCGACGGTCGCCGCCCAGGCGGCCCTGCACACCTGCTTCTCCCTGGCCCAGGGCGCCGCTTGGGCGCCGGGGTCCTGGCTCTCGTACCTGACCGGCGGCGCGTCGGGCCCGACCACCGCGACCACTCCCGGGACCGCGACGCCCACCGCCCACACCTCGCACACGGTCCTGGGCCACGACCACATGGCCCACGCGACCATGGGGCACGCCACCATGGGCCGCGACCCCATGGGCTACGACCCCGTAGGCCACACCTCCATGGGTGGCGGCCCCATTGACCTCACACCCATGTCCGGCCACGACATGGCGGACATGTCCGCGAGCGGCATGCTCGCCGCCCACCTCTTTGCCGCGCTCGTCTGCGGCCTCTGGCTCGCGCACGGCGAGCGCGCCGCGTTCCGTGTGCTGCGGGCCCTCGCGGCCGTCCTCCTGGCGCCGCTCAGCCTGGTCCTGCGGCTTCCCACACCGCCCCACCGCCCACGGATCCGTGCCCGTCGCCAAGAGCGGGCCCGACGGCTCCGGCAGCTCCTCCTCGCCCACGTCCTCACCTCCCGGGGTCCACCCCCGGTTGCCGCCGCCCTCTGACGGCCGGCGGCAACCGGAACCACCGGTCGAGCGCGCCCGCGCCCGGCCGTACGACGCACCGGCCGCGCCCCACACGCGCGCCGCCGGGACCCCATTCCTCACGAAGGACCCGAGGCGATGACACCTGCCCCGAACCAGCCGCGCGTCTCGCGGCACGCCACCTGTACCGCCGACGAGGCGGTGACCCTGCTCGCGCTCGCCGCACGCGACGGCGACCCGCACGCCGTGGACCGCTTCGTCCGCGCCACCCAGCGCGACGTCTGGCGGTACGTCGCCTTCCTCAGCGCCGACACCCAGGCGGCCGACGACCTGACCCAGGACACGTTCCTGCGGGCCCTGGGGGCGCTCGCCCGCTTCGAGGGCCGTTCGTCCGCGCGGACCTGGCTCCTCGCGATCGCCCGCCGCACGGTGATCGACAGCGTCCGGCACGCCGCCGCCCGACCCAGGCTCTCGGGCCGGGACGACTGGCAGACGGCGGCCGAACTGGCCCAGCCGCGCGGCCTGCCCGGCTTCGAGGACGGCATCGCGCTCGCCGAGCTCCTCGCGGCGATACCGGCCGAGCGCCGCGAGGCGTTCGTCCTCACCCAGCTGCTCGGGCTTCCGTACGCCGACGCGGCCGCCGCGATCGGCTGCCCGGTCGGCACGGTCCGCTCCCGGGTCGCCCGCGCCCGCATCGCGCTGATCGCCCTCCTGACCGAGGAGCCCACCACCACGACGCCGCCCGCGCCCGCGCCGTCCTCGGAGCCGTCGCCCGCGCCCTCCCGTCCCCGCACCCCTGCCCGTACCCGTACGAGCGACAGGGCGCCCCTGGTGGCCTGAGCCACCGGGCACCCCCGCGCACCCACCCGCCGAGGCCGCGAGCAGCCACCCCAGCCGCTCGCGGCCTCCGCCGCGCCCGCCCCTACCCCCGCAGCCGTGCCTCCGCCGCCTCCAGCATCAGGTCCAGGGCGAACGGATACCCGCTCTCGCGCATGTCGGCGGCGAGGAGCGGGAACGTCGCCGCGACGTTCGGGTGGGTGTCCGGCGGGAGCTTCCCGTACGAGGAGAGCCACACCTCCTCGTCGGCCTCGCGGGCCGGCGTCGGCAGGGCGTTGGCCGCCGCGTCCAGGGCCGCGAAGGCCAGCGCCTGGTCGACGAAGGCGTGGTAGAGCCGGACGGCGGTCGGATCGGGGAAGCCCGCCCCGCGGAGGATGCCGAGGATCTTCTCCACCGCCGCCGTCTCGTGGGCGCGCCCGGTCGTCCGGTGCGCCGCGAGCAGTGCGACCTGCGGGTTCTCCACGTACACCCCGTGGATCCGCAGCCCCATGTCGCGGAGGTCCACGCGCCAGTCCCCGGTGGGCGTCCAGCCGTCCTGGGCGAGCCCGATGAACTCGTCGGCAAGGCGGAGCAGCAGGTCGTCGGTGTTGCGGAAGTACCGGTAGAGGGAGCTGGGGTCGGCGCCGAGGGCGGTCCCGAGCCGCCGTACGGAGAGCGCGTCCGCGCCGTGCTGCGTGACGAGCCGCAGCGCCGTGTCGATGATCAGCCGTTCCGAGAGGACGGCGCCTTGCTTGGTGGGCCTGCGCCGCCGCCGCTGCCCTTCGGGAACCACTCGCTCGGCCATGCCCGGACCTTACGACAACAGCATTGACATGTAAACGCACCGACCAGTTCCATATCCGTTCACCAGACCCCTCCGCACTCTCGCTCTGGAGCCCCCATGTCCAAGGCCGATCTGGTCTTCACCCACGGCCCCGTCCACACCGGCGATCCCGCCCGCACCCGGGCGAGCGCCCTCGCCGTCACCGGGGAGCGCATCACCGCCGTCGGCCACGACGACCTCCACGCACTCATAGGACCGGACACCGAGGTCGTGGACCTGCGGGGCAAGGTGCTGCTGCCCGGCTTCCAGGACGCGCACATCCACGCCGTCTTCGGCGGGACGGAGCTGGCCGAGTGCGACCTGACCGGCACGGTCGGCGTCGAGGACTACCTGGCCCGGATCCGGGAGTTCGCCGACGCCCACCCGGACCGCCCGTGGATCACCGGTGGCGGCTGGTCGATGGAGAGCTTCGAGGGCGGTCTGCCGACCCGACAGCTCCTCGACGCGGTGGTCCCCGACCGCCCGGTCTACCTCGTCAACCGCGACCACCACGGCGCGTGGGCCAACACCCGCGCCCTCGAACTCGCCGGACTCACAAAGGAGTCGGCCGATCCGGTCGACGGCCGGATCGAGCGCGAGCCGGACGGCACCCCGAGCGGCACCCTGCAGGAGGGCGCCACCGGCCTGGTCTCACGGCTCGTCCCGCCGAGCACCCCCGCCGCCCGGCTCGCGGGTCTGCTGCGCGCGCAGGAGCTGCTGCACTCGCTCGGCATCACCGGCTGGCAGGACGCGATGCTCGGGGTGTACGGCGGCAACCCCGACCCCTCCGACGCGTATCTCGCCGCCGCCCGCGCCGGGACGCTCACCGCCCGGGTCAACGGGGCGCTGTGGTGGGACCGCGAGCGGGGCGCGGAGCAGATCGACGAACTCGTCGAACGGCGCCGCGCGTTGTCGTACGGGCGGTTCCGGGCCGACTCCGTGAAGATCATGCAGGACGGCGTCGCCGAGAACTTCACGGCCGCCATGACCACGCCGTACCTCGACGGCTGCGGCTGCCCGACCGCCAACTCGGGCCTGAGCTTCATCGATCCGCTCGCCCTGCGCTCGTACGTGACCCGACTGGACGCCCTCGACTTCCAGGTGCACTTCCACGCGCTCGGCGACCGGGCGGTGCGCGAGGCCCTGGACGCGGTCGAGGCCGCGGTCGAGGCCAACGGGCGGCGCGGGAACCGGCACCATCTCGCGCATCTCCAGGTGGTGCACCCGGACGACATGGAGCGCTTCGCCCGCCTGGGCGCCGTCGCCAACATCCAGCCGCTGTGGGCCGCGCACGAACCGCAGATGGACGAGCTGACGATCCCCTTCCTCGGGCCCGAACGGGCCTCGTGGCAGTACCCGTTCGGCTCCCTGCTCCGCGCCGGGGCCACCCTGGCGGCCGGCAGCGACTGGCCCGTCTCCAGCCCCGACCCCCTCGCGGGCCTGCACGTCGCGGTGAACCGCAAGGAGCCCGGCGCGACCGACGAGCGCGTCTTCCTGCCGGAGCAGCGCCTCGACCTGACCACCGCCGTCGCCGCGTACACCGCCGGTTCGGCCCATGTGAACGGCCATGACGAGACCGGCACGCTCCTCCCGGGCATGCTCGCCGACCTCGTGGTGCTCGACCGCGACATCTTCACCGCGCCGCCGGAGGAGATCGCCGAGGCGAGGGTGCACAGCACCTACGTCGGCGGCACGCGCGTGTACTCCGCCTGACGCCCCATAGCGAAACACGCCGACACACCGACCATCGGCCCACCGACACACACCGACTCGTTCCCGCGCGCAGCCGGCGCGCGGCGCCGTGAGGCCCGTACCCCATCCCCCCACCCGGCAGCACCGCTCCTCGCTCGATCCCCCAGCGCCCGTCACTACACCCGTAAAGGGGTGGGTCTCCTTGCGCATGTCCAGAGCCACCGCACTGCTCGTCCGTACCGCCACCGCCACCACCGCCGCCGCCCTCGCGGCCGCCACCGCCGGCTGTTCCGGCGCCACCACGTCCGGGGCGGGCTCCGCCGCCTACACGGTCACGCCCACCTCCCCGCCGGCAAAGGGCGCTCTCACCTCCCTCACCTGGTCCCTCTACGCCGAGCCGTACACGCTCGACTACGCCCTCGCCTACGACTACCCGCCCAACACCGTCCTCGCCAACGTCTGCGAGCAACTGCTGCGGGTCACCCCCGACTTGAAGATCGAGCCCGGTCTCGCCGTGAAGTACGCCAACCCGGACCCGAAGACCTGGGTGTACACGCTGCGCCCCGGTGTGACGTTCCACGACGGCACGACGATGACCGCCGACGACGTGGTCGCCTCCCTCAAGCGCCACATGGACCCGGCCACCGGCTCCCCCTGGGGCTCCGCGTTCAAGAACGTCGCCTCGATCACCTCCTCCGGACCGCTTGAGGTGACGATCAGGCTGAACAGGCCCGACGTCCTCCTCAACGAGCTCCTCGCCGCCTCCCCGGGCACGGTCGAGAGCGCCGCCTTCCTGAAGAAGGCGGGCAAGGACTACGGCGGCCCGAAGGGCAAGGTGAACTGCACCGGCCCGTACGCGCTCGACGGCTGGGCGCAGGGCGAGAGCGTGACGCTCAAGAAATATCCGAAGTACTGGGACAAGGCTCTGGTCCCGAAGAACGACACGGTGACCTTCACCTTCATCGAGGACCCGGCGGCCCGCACGAGCGCCTTCCTGTCCGGTACCTCCGACGGCGGCTACATGGTGCCTTCCTCCTCGATCGCGCAGTTGCGGGGGACGACGAAGGGGAAGCTGTACTTCGGCCCCAACACGGCGGCCGCCGACCTCTCCGTCCTCAACCTCAAGGGCCCGCTCGGTGATCTGAAGGTCCGTCAGGCGCTCTCGATGGCGCTCGACCGGAAGAACATCGTCAAGGCGGCGGCCGGTGGTGTCGGCGTCCCGGCGAAGGCCCCCACCGCGCGCGGCGCGTGGGCACTCGTACCGGAGAAGACGGACGCGTACTTCGCGGCGCTGCCCGAGCCGGTCTACGACGTGGCGGCCGCGAAGAAGCTGATCCAGGAGGCCGGCGCCGCCGGGCGCACGATCACGCTCGCGACGAGCACGCTCGCTCCGGAGATCAGCGTCGTGGCCAACGCCGTTCAGGCGGCGGGCAAGGAGATAGGGCTGGACGTACGGCTCAAGTCCGTCGCCCCGGAGGCGTACAGCAGCATCTTCGTCGACCCCACCGCCCGCGAGGGCCTGGACCTGGTCGTCACCAACGGGTACGACAACACGCCGGACCCGCTGGAGTTCTACCAGTACCTGCGCACGGGCGACTTCGGGAACTACGGCAACTGGTCAAACGCCGAGTACGACGCCGCCTTCGACAAGGCGAACGCCGAGCCCGACCCGGCCCGACGGGCGGACCTGACCGCCGAGCTGATGAAGATCGCCGTACGTGAACTCCCTGTCATCCCGCTCTACGAGGCGCCGTACTCGGTCTTCCTCGGCAGCCGGGTGACCGGCGCGCCCACCGGCATCGCCCAGCTGTACTACCCGTGGGCCGCGACGATCGGGGCGGCCCAGTCATGACGCGCTATCTCGCGGGCCGGCTTCTCGGCCTTGTGGCGGTGCTGTTCGTGACCTCGGTCGTGGTCTTCGGCGCCGTGCACCTCGCTCCCGGCGACCCGGTGTCGTTCCTGCTGCACGGCCGTCCCGCGACGCCCGAGGCGGTCGCGTCGCTGCGCGCCCAGTACCACCTGGACGACCCGGTGCCTGTCCAGTACGCGAAGTGGCTGGGCGGGGTCCTGCGGGGCGACTTCGGCCGCTCCGCGCAGTTCCACCAGGACGTCGGCGCGCTGATCGGCTCGCGGCTGTCCGGCACGGGCGTGCTCATCGGGTACGCGGCGCTGCTCGTCGCCCTCCTCGGGGTGTCCGGCGGCGTGCTCGCGGCCCTGCGGCCCGGGACGGTGGACCGGGCGGTGCTGCTCGGCACCGGTGTGGCGACGGCGACCCCCTCGTTCGTCAGCGCCATCGGCCTCGTCTCGCTGTTCTCCGTCCAACTGGGCTGGTTCCCGGGGCCCGGTGGGACGCCCGAGGACTTCGGCGACCGGGTGTACCACCTGACGCTGCCGGCCTTCGCCCTCGCGATCACGTTCGCCGGGCTGCTAGCCCGGGTGACCCGATCGGCGATGCTTGACGAGCTGGGGCGCGAGCACGTCGAGGTGGCGCGCGCCCGGGGTGTCGCGGGCCGCGCCGTAGTCCGCCGCCATGTGCTGCGCAACGCGCTCGGTCCGATCGTCACCGTCGGCGGCACGATGCTCGCCTCCCTGCTGATCAGCACGTCCATCGTGGAGACCGCGTTCAACGTGTCCGGGGTCGGTTCGCTGCTCGTGCAGTCCGTGACCGCGAAGGACTTCGCCGTCGTCCAGGCGATCACCCTGCTCGGCGTCACGGGCTTCGTCCTCGTCAATCTCCTCGTCGACCTGCTCGTTCCGCTGGTCGACCCCCGCCTGTCGCTCCACGGGGAGGCCTCCAGATGACCACCACCCTCTCGCCGCCGCCGAGCGCGCTGCGCCGCCGCCCGGGCATGCGCGGGCTGCGCGTCCTGGGACAGGGCCCGCTCTTCACGGCCGCCGTCGTCGTCCTGGTCGCGCTCGTCCTCGTCGCCGTCCTCGCGCCCGTCCTCGCGCCGTACGACCCGGAGGCGCTCGACCTGTCGGCGAGCCTGGTCGGCACGGGCGGCGACCATCTCCTCGGCACCGACCAGTCGGGCCGGGACATCCTGTCGCGGCTGCTGCACGGCGCCCGGACGGGCCTGCTCGGACCGCTGCTGGTCGTGGGCGTCTCGACGGCTCTCGGCACGCTCCTCGGCCTCGTCGCCGCCTGGCGCGGCGGCTGGGCGGACGCCGTACTCTCGCGGTCGATGGACCTGGTCTTCGCGCTGCCGGGGCTGCTGCTCGCGATCCTGCTCGTGGCCGTCCTCGGCTCGGGCATGACCGCGCCGGTGATCGCCATGGCGGTGGCGTACACACCGTACGTGGGACGGCTCGTGCGCGGGATCGCCCGTCAGGAGAAGGCCCGTCCGTACATCGAGTCGTACCGGGTTCAGGGCTGGTCGGGCTGGACGATCTGCCTGCGCCATCTGCTGCCCAACATCGCCCCGACGGTCTTCGCGCAGTCCGCGATGAACTTCGGGTACGCCCTGATGGACCTGGCCGCGCTGTCGTACCTCGGCTTCGGCGTGCAGCCGCCCACGGCCGACTGGGGCGCCATGATCAACGATGGCCAGGGGGCGCTCCAGCAGGGCGCGATGCTCCCCGCGATGGCGCCGTCGGTCTGCGTCGTCCTGGCCGTGGTGGCGTTCGGCATCGTCGGCGAGGGGATCGCCGACCGGATCGCGAAGCGGGAACGGTGAGCACGATGGACAAGCAGTCTCCAGTCCTGCAGATCGACGGACTAGGGGTCCGGCTGCCGGACGGGCAGGCGGCCAGGCCGCTCCTCGACGGGGTCACGCTCCGGGTCGCGGCCGGCGAGACGGTCGGCCTGGTCGGCGAGTCCGGGTCGGGCAAGTCGGTCGCGTGCCGCAGCGTGCTCGGCCTGTTGCCGGCCGGGGCGCGGACGAGCGGTGAGGTACGGGTCGGGGGCCGGGACGTCCTGACGATGGACCGCGCCGCGCTGAACCGACTGCGCGCCCGGCAGGTCGCCATGATCTACCAGGACCCCCGGGCCTCGGTGAACCCGCTGCGCCGCGTCGGCGACTTCCTCACCGAGGGGCTGCGGGGCGCCGGGACCCCGGCCGCGGTGGCGCGGGCCCGGGCCGAGGAACTCCTCGACGCCGTCGGCATCCGCGACCCGCGCGGCGCGCTGCGCCGCTATCCGCACCAGTTCTCGGGCGGCATGCTCCAGCGGGTGGTGATCGCGGCGGCGCTGGCGGGCGAGCCGGAGCTGCTGGTCGCGGACGAGCCGACGACGGCGCTCGATGTCACCACGCAGGCCGAGATCATCTCCATCCTCACCCGCCTCCAGGCGGAGCGGGGCACGGGTCTGCTCTTCGTCACGCACGACCTGGAGCTGGCGTCGGCGATCTGCGACCGCGTGTACGTGATGTACGCGGGCCGGATCGTCGAGACGGCGGGTACGGACGCGCTGTTCGACCGCCCGCGCCACCCGTACACGGCGGGCCTGCTGGCCTGCACCCCGCGCATCGAGGCCGGGGCCCCGCCCCCTCGCCCCATCCCGGGCCGCCCTGTCTCCCTGGCCGAGACACCCCCTGGCTGCGCCTTCGCGGCGCGCTGCGCGCACGCGCTGCCGAGGTGCGCGGAGGAGCCCCCCGTACTGATCGCCCAGGGCGACGGCCTGACGGCCTGCCACCGCGCGGACGAAGGAATCGAACTGTGAGCACTGCGCCGTCGGACCTGGTCGTGGAAGGCCTGCGCAAACGCTACGGGAACCATCTGGCCGTGGACGACGTGTCGTTCACCCTCGCGCCGGGCGCCTCGCTCGGCATCGTCGGCGAGTCCGGCAGCGGCAAGACGACGACCGTGCGGATGCTGGTCGGCCTGGAGCGCCCCGACGGCGGGACGGTCCGCGTCGGCGGCCGCGACCGCTCGACCCCGGCCCGCGGCCGAGCCGAACGCCTCGCGCGGGCCCGCGAGATCCAGATGGTCTTCCAGGACCCGTACCTCTCCCTGGACCCCCGAGTACCGGTGGCGAGGTGCGTGGAGGAGGTACTCCGCCTCCACCACCCCATGGACGCCCGCGCGCGGGAGGCCCGCGTAGCCGAACTCCTCGACCAGGTGGGCCTGGGCGAGCGGGAGGCGTCCGCCCTCCCCGGCCGCCTCTCGGGCGGCCAGCGCCAACGCGTGGCGATCGCCCGCGCGCTGGCCGCCGAGCCACGGGTCCTCGTCCTGGACGAGGCGGTGGCGGCGCTGGACGTCTCGATCCAGGCGCAGGTCCTGGAGCTCCTGACGAGGATCCGCCGCGAGACGGGCATCGCCTTCCTCTTCGTGACCCACGACCTGGCGGTGGTCCGCCACATCACGGACGAGGTGATGGTCCTGAAGGCGGGCCGAATCGTGGAGCACGGCCCGACGCCCCGCCTCCTGGACACACCGGCCGATCCCTATACCCGCCTCCTCCTCGACTCCGTCCCCCACCGAGGCTGGAACCCGTCCCGGGCGTCGGCGGGCCGCAGGCTTACGGGGGCGTGAGGCCCTTGGTCGTGTCCGGCGAAACTGTCTAGCCCGGGCTGCCGCCACGTAGGCATGATGCGGCGGTGGACTACTGGGAATATTTCATCGCACCGGACGACGAATCGGCCGCACAGGTACAGGGATTCGGGACGGCCGGCGCCTACGAAGCGATGCCTGTCGGCAACTACGACCCGCGGGATTCCGTGGTCGAGTGGGAGGGGCTGTTCGCCGGGGTGACGCCGCAGGTACTCATCCGGGCCGGTGAGCCGCGGCTGCTGAGTTGGCTCACCAACGACGGCAGCTATGTCTTCGTGTTCTCGGCGCGTCTGCAGAACTCGCTCGCAACGGCGGATCGGGAACAGCTCGACTCGGTCGCCCGAGCCTGGTCGCGGCTGCGCCGGGAGGAGGGCGACGACATCTCCGAGGAGGAGGCGATCGACCACCTCGGCGACGTCTCCGTCTGGGCGCGCAAGGCCAAGGACCAGGGGCTTCGGCTCTACTGCTCCGTGACGTAGCGGACTTGGTGATCGACGGCGAGGGCCTGTCCGGCGGATCGTGCCGGACAGGCCCTCGGTCGCGGGGCGGGCTCAGCGCTTGAGCGTGAAGGTGAAGTCGCCGGAGAGCCTGCCGCTCAGCCGGACCGCCGAGACGATGTTCCCCTCCGTGATCAGTCGCTCGACCTCGGCCCGCGAAAGACCGCACCCTTCAGCGATCAGGCGCACCGGCCGGACGGGGATCCGCGCGGCGAAGCGGACCGAGACGTCGACCTTCCTCACGCTCTCCAGGTGAGGGGATCCGCCGGTGTCGAGGCGCCAGGCGTTCTCCCAGTCGAGAGCGATGCGGTTACGCCGCCGCACGACCGGGTCCTGAAGCAACTCGGCCGCCAGGCCGAGGTCGTTGCCATGAAGCCGGTCCAGGAGTTCAGGTCGTACGGAGCGCACGTTCATCCGCTCCAGAACCGTGAGCTTCGCCGTTTCCCCGCACGCCGTGCAGAGCACGAGGAGCCAGGCGTCGATGAGCTTGTGGTGGGCGTTGACGCGAAATTTGCCGTTCGCCCGGAAGCGCTCGGACGCGCACGTGTGGCAACGGCGGAGAACGAGCGGCAGGCACGTGGGCATGACCACCCAGGTGGTGAGCACAGGAGTACACCGGTTTCAGTGAGAAGTCCGCAGCAAAAAGGAGCGCGGCGCACATGCGCGACGCGCGACGATTCATCGCTCGGGAGGTCTCACAGGGTGTACAACGGCACGTCCTTGCCCAGACAGTTGGTCGGGCAGCACGGTACTGACACACAGCGGCACCGCTCCACCGGATTTCCCCGGCCGACGACGAACGCACGGTCCCGGAACTCCCGTGCCCCGCGCCGCGACCAACTACCCGTGAGGCCGCTGGGGTTCAGTGGCGAGGTTCGTGACGGGTGGAGGCTTGCGGCATGGTGGGGATCGATCGGCGGAAGGCGCTGGGGGCGGCGGCGGGTGCGGGGGCCGTCGTCGCCGGGTGGGGTGCCGGCGGTGGGACCGCGGCGGCGGCCACCGCGAGCGCGTCGGCCACGTGGAGTGCCGAGCGGCCCTTGCGCGTGCACATCGTCGTGTTCGACGGCGCCGAGGAGCTCGACATCTTCGGCCCGCTCGAGGTGTTCGGGGCGGCCAGGGCCATGGGGTATCCCGTACAGCCCCTGCTGGTCACCAGTGGGAAGCGGCCCGGTCGGGTCACGGCGAGCTTCGGCACCGAGATCGCCGTCCCGGGCGGCTGGGACCCGAGCGCCGCCGACGCCCTCGTCGTCCCCGGCGGCGGCTTCCGGAAGCGCGACGCGCCCGGCATCTGGACCGAGATCGCCAAGGGCGTCCTCCCCCGCGCGCTGGCCCGCGCCGAACGGCCGTCCCTGACCGTCCTCGGCGTGTGCACCGGGGTCATCGTCCTGCATGCCGCCGGGCTCATCCGCGACAGGCCCTGCACGACCCACCACGGGGCACAGCATTACCTCAAGGACCAGGGCGCCGACGTCCGTACCGTCCGCGTGGTCGACGACGGCAACCTCGTGTGCGCCGGCGGCGTCAGCTCCGGCATCGACGGCTCGCTGTGGCTCCTGGAGCGGGAGCTCGGCTCCGAGGTCGCCACCCGCGTCGAGGCGCTGATGGAGTTCGAGCGCCGGGGAACGGTTCTGCGTACGGCCGCTGGAGCATGAGTTCCGAAGGGGTACGTTCCGGGGAGAGGATCACAGGATCGATGGACGTGACCTGACACCTGACCCTAGGAGCCCGATGCGTGTCGCTCTCTTCCTGACCTGTGTCAACGACACGCTCTATCCCGACACCGGCCGCGCCGTCGTACGGCTGCTGACCCGTCTTGGCGTCGACGTCGACTTCCCGCCGGGTCAGACCTGCTGCGGGCAGCCGCAGTACAACACCGGCTACCGCCGCCTCGCGGAGCCGCTCGCGTTCCGCTTCGCCGAGGTCTTCGGCGCGTACGACGCGATCGTCACGCCGTCCGGTTCGTGCGGGGCCATGGTGCGCGAGCTGTACCCCCGCATGGGCGAGCGGGCCCGGGCGGAGGGGCGTGGCGGCGGGCTCGCCACGGCCGTCGCGCCGGTGGTGCCGAAGACGTACGAGCTGACCGAATTCCTCGTCGACGTCCTCGGGTTGACGGATGTCGGCGCCTACTATCCGCACAAGGTCACCTACCACCCCACCTGCCACGGCCTGCGCGGCCTCGGCCTCGCCGACCGGCCCCAGCGGCTGCTGGCGGCGGTCAAGGGCCTGGAGCTCGTGGAGCTGCCGGGCGCGGAGGAGTGCTGCGGCTTCGGCGGCACCTTCGCGGTGAAGAACCCCGACGTGTCCGCCGCGATGGGCGCCGACAAGGTCCGCAGCGCCGTCTCGACCGGCGCGGACGTGCTCTGCGCCGCCGACAACTCGTGTCTGACGCACCTCGGCGGCACGATGAGCCGGCTCGCGGTCGGCGTCCGGCCCGTCCACATCGCCGAGATCCTGGCGAGCACGGAACAGGAGCCCCTGGCATGAGCAGCACGAGCGGTACGAGCGGTACGAGCAGTACGAGCGGTGCCTTCCTGGGCATGCCTGCCTTCCCGAAAGCCGCGCACGAGGCCGTGCGGAACCCCACCCTGCGCGCCAACCTCCGGCACGCCACGCACACCATCCGCGACAAGCGGGCCAAGGCGGTCGCCGAGCTGGACGACTGGGCCGAGCTGCGCGAGGCCGGCAAGCTGATCAAGGAGCACACTCTTCGCCATCTCGACCACTACCTGGTGCGGTTGGAGGAGGCCGTCACGGCCGCCGGTGGTGTCGTGCACTGGGCCGCCGACGCCGACGAGGCCAACCGGATCGTCACCGACCTCGTGAAGGCCACCGGGGAGACCGAGGTCGTCAAGGTCAAGTCGATGGCCACGCAGGAGATCGGGCTCAACGAAGCCCTGGAGGCCGAGGGCATCGCCGCCTACGAGACCGATCTCGCCGAGCTGATCGTGCAGTTGGGCAAGGACCGGCCCTCCCACATCCTCGTCCCCGCCATCCACCGCAATCGCGGCGAGATCCGCGACATCTTCCGGGCGGAGATGGGGAATTGGGGGCGCCCGGCGCCCGAGGACCTCACCGACCGGCCCGCCGATCTGGCGGAGGCCGCCCGGCTCCACCTCCGGGAGAAGTTCCTGCGCGCCAAGGTCGGTATCTCCGGCGCCAACTTCATGGTCGCCGAGACCGGCACGCTGGTGGTGGTCGAGTCCGAGGGCAACGGCCGGATGTGCCTGACCCTGCCCGAGACGCTGATCTCCGTCGTCGGCATCGAAAAGGTCGTCCCGACCTGGCGGGACCTGGAGGTCTTCCTCCAGACCCTGCCCCGCTCCTCGACCGCCGAGCGGATGAACCCGTACACCTCCCTGTGGACGGGTACGACGGACGGCGACGGGCCGTCCACCTTCCATCTCGTCCTGCTCGACAACGGCCGCACCGACACCCTCGCCGACGAGGTCGGCCGGCAGGCGCTGCGCTGCATCCGCTGCTCGGCCTGCCTCAACGTCTGCCCGGTGTACGAACGGGCCGGCGGCCACGCCTACGGCTCCGTCTACCCCGGCCCCATCGGCGCGATCCTCACGCCCCAACTCCGGGGCACGGCAAGCGAGATCGACGCCTCACTGCCGTACGCCTCCTCCCTCTGCGGGGCCTGTTACGACGTGTGCCCGGTCGCCATCGACATCCCCGAGGTCCTCGTCCACCTCCGCGAGAAGGTCGTCGAGCAGGGCGGCCACCGTCTTGAGGGCGCGGCGATGGGGGCGGCGGCCTGGGCCTTCGACCATCCGCGCGCGTACGAGGCCGGACAGCGCCTGGCCGCCCTCACCCGCCGCCTGCACCCCTCGCGGCTGCCCGGTCCCGGGCGCGCGTGGACGGACAGCCGCGACCTCCCCGAAGTACCGGCGGAGTCCTTCCGCACCTGGTGGAAGCGCGAGCACGACCGAAAGGAGGGATCCGCGTGAGCAGCAGGGACCTCGTCCTGCGCCGGATCCGCCAGGCCCTGACCGACGTACCCCCGACCGACCACCCGGACACCGCGTACGAGGACGCCGTGCCGCGCGCGTACCTCCGGGAGCACGGAGACCGGGACACCGGCCGGACCGTCGACCTCCTCGCCGAGAACCTGGCGGAGTACCGGGCCGTCGTCCACCGCTGCCGCCCGGAGGAGGTGGCGGAGCTGATCGGCCGCCTCCTCGCCGGGCGCGGCGCGCGCCGGGTCCTCGTACCGGCGGGGGTGCCCCACGCGCTGCTCGATCGTACGGACGCCACCGTCGTCGCGGACCGGGCCGACCTCACCCCGTACGAACTCGACGCCGTGGACAGTGTCGTGACCGGCTGCGCGGTGGCCGTCGCCGAGACCGGCACCGTGGTCCTCGACGCCGGTCCGGACCAGGGCGGACGCCGGCTCACCCTCGTCCCCGACCACCACGTGTGCCTGGTCCGCGTCCCGGAGCAGGTCGTCGGCTCGGTCCCACAGGCCCTCGAACGGCTCGACCCGACGCGCCCCCTGACCTGGATCTCGGGCCCTTCGGCCACCAGCGACATCGAACTCGACCGGGTCGAGGGAGTTCATGGACCGCGACGGCTCGATGTCGTCCTGGTCGTGGCCTGAGTGGCCTGAGTGGTCGCGTACGTCAGTGCCTGAGTGCCTGAGTGCCGCCTGAGTACCTGAGTACCGTCCCGCCGGGCACCCCCGCCCGGCGGGACCCCCCTCACTCGCCCGCTGCCGCCGCCAGCGGCTCACGGGACAGCGGAGCCCGTTCGGCCGGCCGGTGGACCAGGGTGAACGGGATGGAGAGGCTGTCGCACATCCTCTTCGCGCGGGCGACCGCGCTCATCGTCGCGGCGGAGGCCGGGCCGCCGGGCAGGTCGAGGACGACGGCCGCCGGCCGGTGGGCGTCGACCAGGGCCTGGATGAGGAGAGCGGCGGCGGCCCGATTCGTGACGTCGAGGCCCTGATGCAGTGTGACGCGGAGCGTGCCGACGTCGATGTGGTGGGTGAGAAGCATGCGACCTCCAGACGGAACCTCGGGTGTGCCCCGGCAGTCCGACGGCGGAGCCAGGGGCAAAAGGGCTGGTTCCCGGCATTTGGCCCGGGAAAACCCAGGTCAGGCCCCCTTCCTGCACCTGGCCCCGCCGGTCGCCCCGCCCAGGCAGGCGGCCGGCCCGCCGGTCAGGTGCCGGACGCCAGCTCTCCGAGGAGCTTCCAGGTGCGGCGGCGGTCGTCCTCGCCGCCCAGGTCGGTCGCCGTAAACACCACTTCCGTCGCCCCCGCCTCCCGGTAGCGCCGGACCTCCGCCGCGACGGTCTCCTCGTCCCCGATCACCGCCACCTCGGCGGCCCGCTCGGCTCCGGACAGGGCGATGACCCGCTGGTAGGAGGGGATCTTCTCGTACAGCGCCAGCATCTCGGCAGCCTTCTCCCGTACCGCGTCGGCGTGGGCGCGAGCCGTGACCACGCCGGGGACGAGCGCCACGACGCGCGGTGCCGGCCGCCCGGCCGCCTCTGCGGCGGCGGTGAGGGCCGGGACTATGTGCTCCGCCAGGGCGCGCGGCCCGGCCAGGAACGGCAGGGCCCCGTCGGCGAGTTCTCCGGTGACACGCAGGGCCTGCGGGCCCATCGCGGCGACCAGGAGCGGCACGGGCGGGGCGGCTCCGGGTACGGCCGCCGGGAGCGGGGTCGTGGCGGTCAGCAGTTCGCCGTGGAAATCGGCGGCGCCGGTCTCCACCAGCTGGCGCAGGGCGGTCAGGAACTCCCGGAGCAGAGCGATGGGACGCTCGTACGGGATGCCGAAGCCGTCCTCGGTCAGATGCCGGGTGCCGAGGGCGAGCCCGAGGTGGTAGCGGCCGCCGGTCGCGGCCTGGGCGGTCTGCGCCTGGCTGGAGACGAGCAGCGGGTGGCGGCCGAAGATCGGGATCGCGGAGGTCCCCACCTGTAACCCGGGCACCTCGCGCCCGACGATCGCGGCGAGCAGGGGAGAGTCGTACGAGAAGGTCTGCCCGAACCAGGCCGAGCGCAGGCCCGCGTCATGGGCCTCCCGCGCGAGCTGGA
Source organism: Streptomyces sp. NPDC058579 (assembly GCF_042718575.1). Classification (NCBI taxonomy): domain Bacteria; kingdom Bacillati; phylum Actinomycetota; class Actinomycetes; order Kitasatosporales; family Streptomycetaceae; genus Streptomyces; species Streptomyces sp. NPDC058579. Next base: position 30,296 of record NZ_JBHXPI010000019.1, on the reverse strand, counting down.
CGGTGCTGTCGATGTCGAGTTGGTGGGCGGTCGAGCTGAGCGTCACTCCGATGGTCATGCTCCGGGCAACAGCCCGCAGCGCGTGCGGCATTCCGGCTCGGGGCGCGCGGTCTTCCGGCTCGGGGCGTGCCGTCTTCCGACTCGGGGCGCGCGGGGTGCCGTCTCAGGGCGCGCGGGGTGCCGTCTCAGGGCGCGCGGTCTTCCGTCTCAGGGCGTGCGGGCGCCGTCTCAGGGCGTGCGGGGTGCCGTCTCAGGGGCGAGAGGCATTCCGCCCCAGGGGCGTGCGGCATTCCTCCTCGGCGCCGCCCGGCGTTCCGCCTCACGGGCGCGGCATCCCGCCCCAGGGGCACGCCGCACTCCGCCTCAAGGGCGCGCCGTGTCGCATCGTGGGCAACGTGTGTCCAGCTGGTGGGCCCGTGGGTGGCGGATCTTGTGAGGTCGTCGAGGAAACCGCAGGTCACAGCCGCGCCTTCGGGGCGTCAGGTGGCGCAATACCGCCGCAACACCACGCTCACGCCCGCCCCGGTACGTTCCCAGACATGCCAGCCGAACCCACCCCCGCCTCCCTCCCGGTCGCCGCCGCGCGGCGTCGGCGGCTCCGCGCGGACCGGGCCCGGCAACTCGCCGACCTGCTGCGCCATCAGATCCTGACCGGCGGCTTCCCCGGCGGCGTCCTCCCCCTGGAGGACGTCATCGCCGCCGACTACCGGGCCAGCCGGAACACCGTCCGCCAGGCCCTGGACCTGCTGCGCGGCGAGCAACTCGTCGAGCGGCAGCCGGGGGTCGGCACGGTCGTCGTCTGCGAGAAGTACCCGCACGGCCTGAACCGGCTCCAGGGCCTGGCGGAGACCCTGCACGAGCACGGCAGGGTCACCAACGAGGTACGGACCATGGGGCCGGTCGCCGCGTCCGGGCCCGTGGCCCACCGGCTGCGCCTGCCCGAGCACACGGACGTGCTCTGCATCGAGCGGCTGCGCCGGCTGAACGGGCTGCCGCTCTCCCTCGACCTGTCGTACCTCCCCATGGACATCGGCGGCGAACTCCTCGGCTGCGACCTGGAGAACACGGACGTGTTCCGGCTCCTGGAGACGCTGACCGGCCGCCCGCTGGGGCACGCCGAGATCACCCTCGAAGCCGTCAACGCCGACGCGCACTCCGCCGCCGTGCTCCAGGCCCCGCGCGGGGCGGCCGTACTGATGCTGGAGCGGCTGACCTGTCTGCCCGACGGGCGGCCCGTGGACCTGGAGTTCATCCGGTTCCGGGGCGACCGCATCACCATGAGCGGCCTGCTGCACCGCTCCCTCTGACCCCTGCCCGAGCACCCCCCGCCCTTCCTTCCTGGAGACAGCCATGCCTCTGGTGCCGCAACGCGCCGACGTGCCCGTGACCATCGACGAGTCCCTGTGCATCGACGGCTGCACCCTCTGCGTCGACATGTGTCCGCTCGACTCGCTCGCGATCCGCGAGGACAACGGCAAGGCGTACATGCACGTGGACGAGTGCTGGTACTGCGGCCCGTGCGCCGCCCGCTGCCCCACGGGCGCGGTCACCGTCAACATGCCCTACCTGCTCCGGTGAAAGGCCCGACTCCCATGCCCGGCACCCGCACCACCCCGCTCCGCTCCCTCTCCCTCCCCCTTCTCTCCCTCGCGCTGCTGCTGCCGCTGGCCACCGCCTGCGGCGGCGCGGCGGACGCCGACGGCCCGGCCGGCGACGGGCGCACCGTCACGGTGACCGTCGGCTACCAGTCGAAGACCATCAACACCGTCACCGCCGGCACCCTCCTGCGCTCGCTGGGCTACTTCGAGGAGGAGCTCGCCGCGCGCGGCAAGAAGGACGGCGTCAGCTACGAGGTCGTCTGGCAGGACTACGCGACCGGTGCGCCCATCACCGCCCAGATGACCGCGGGAAAGATCGACATCGGCTCGATGGGCGACTTCCCGCTGCTCATCAACGCGGCGCGCGGCAAGCAGCTGCGGCAGCCGACGCGGCTGGTCTCGGTCACCGGCTACAACCTGCGCGGCGGACTCAACACCGTGGTCACCAAGCCCGGTTCGCCCGTCCGGTCGCTGGCCGACCTGCGCGGCAAGAAGGTCTCCACGAGCGTCGGTTCGGCCGCCGACGGGACGCTCGTACGGGCTCTCCAGCGCGCGGGCGTCGACCCGGCGAAGGACATCAGGAAGCTGAACCAGCAGCCCAGCGTCGGCGCGTCCGCGCTGACCGCAGGAAGCGTCGACGCGCTGTCCCAGTTCGTCGCCTGGCCGGGCCTGTTGGCCTTCGAGGGCCGCGCCACGGCGCTGTACGACGGGGCGGAGCTGAACCTGCCGACCTTCCACGGGGTCACCGTCCGGGAGAAGTTCGCGAAGGAACGGGCGGGGGTCCTCGACGACTTCCTCACCGCCCAGCGGCGGGCCACCGACCACCTCCGGGCGCGCCCGGTCGCCGCCGCCGAGTCGGTGGCCGAGGACACCGGTCTGCCGGCCGAGGTGGTCTACCTCTACAACGGCGCCCAGGGCATCGCCATCTTCGACCCGGAGCTGCGCCCGGAGCTGGTCGACGCGCTGAAGCAGGACGTGCCGCTCCTGAAGGAGGCCAAGCTGGTGGGCGACGTCGACGTGGACGCCTTCGTCGACCGGGCGCCGCTGGCGCGGGCGGCCTCGAAGAGCGCTCCGTACCCGAAGGCGGCCGCCGCCCGGCCAGAACTGTGGCTGAAGGGGCAGAGCGACACCCGTACGTTCGACAGCCCGAAGGCCCTCCTGAAGGCCGTCGCGGGCGCGGACTCGGCCGTCCGGGCCGCGTACGTGCCGGACGCGGTGACCGGCACGTCCTGGTTCGCCGACAAGGCGGTCTGGGTCGCCGAAGGCGCCGAGCTGCGGGCCTTCGTGACCCCGGCGGGAGCGCGGGCGTACGTCGACGGGCACGCCGGGTCCCGGGTCGTCGACTACCCGACGGCCCTCCGGTTGGCCGCGTCATGAGCGCGGTCGGCCGCCGGCTGCTGCGGGCCGGCTCGCTCGTGGCGGCGCTCGGCCTGTGGCAGCTGCTGACCACGCTGGACGTCAACCTCTGGCTGCGGTTCGAGCAGTTCCCCACGGTCGGCGAGGTGGCCGCCGCGTTCGCCGACCGGGTGGGCACGGAGGCGTACTGGCAGGACCTGGGCCACAGCCTGCGCCGGATCGTGGTCGGCTTCCTGCTGGCCTCGGTGCTCGGCGTGGCGGTCGGGACCCTGATCGCCCGCTCCCGCTGGGCCGCTGATCTACTGGGCCCGGTCCTCGAAGTGGCCCGTCCGATACCGGCCATCGCCCTGGTCCCGGTCGCCATCCTGCTGCTGCCCAGCAACGAGCAGGGCATCGTGTTCATCACCTTCACCGCGGCCTTCTTCCCGGTCCTCGTGTCGACCCGGCACGCGGTGCGCGCCCTCTCCCCCGTGTGGGAGGAGGCCGTGCTCACCATGGGCGGCGGCCGGGCGAGGGTGCTGTTCTCGGTGGTGCTGCCCGGCGCCCTGCCGGGGGTCTTCGGCGGGCTTTCGGTGGGGGTCGGCGTCTCGTGGATCTGTGTGATCTCGGCGGAGATGATCTCCGGTGAGTACGGGGTCGGTTACCGCACCTGGCAGGACTACACGGTCGTCGACTACCCGGGGGTCTTCGTCGGCATGGCCACCATCGGCGCCCTGGGCTGGCTCACCTCCACGGCCGTGGAGCTCCTCGGCCGCCGGGTGACCTCCTGGCTCCCCCGGCCGGCCGCCAGGCCCGTCTCCCGCCGTCGCGGTCGACCGGGCTTCGGCCGGAACGACTCCGGCTCCGGCTCCGGTACGGCGCCGGCTGCCGCGGCCGTCACCGCCCCCGCCCCCGCCCCTGTCCCCTCCCCCGACAAGGAACCGGTGTCATGACCAGCCCAGCCGTGTCCGGGACCCTCGCGTCCGAGACCTCCGGTGCCGAACTCGCCCTGCACGACGTACGGCTCGGGCACGCGGACGGTGCCGTCGTGTTCGCCACCTCCGAGCTACGGGTGGCGCCAGGGGAGTTGCTGGCCGTGGTCGGCGCGTCCGGGTGCGGCAAGTCGACCTTGCTGCGCACCCTTGCCGGGCTGCTCCCGCCTCTGGACGGCCGGGTGACCCACGACGGTCGGCGGATCGAAGGGCCGGACGCCGACCGGGCGTTGGTCTTCCAGGACGACGCCCTGCTGCCCTGGCGGACCGTCCGCGCCAACGTGGAACTGCCCCTGGCGATCCGCCGGGTCCCCCGGGCCGAACGGCGCCGGTCCGCCGCCGAGTGGCTGGACCGGGTCGGCCTCGCCGACCACGCGGGCAAGTTGCCCCACCAACTGTCCGGCGGGCAGCGGCAGCGCGTCCAACTGGCCCGCGCCCTCGCCGGCAAACCACGGGCGGTCCTGATGGACGAGCCCTTCGGCGCGCTCGACGCGCACACCCGCGCCGGGATGCAGGACCTCCTCGTGGAGATCCTGCGCGGCACGGGAGCCACCGTCGTCTTCGTCACGCACGACGTGGACGAGGCCGTCCACCTGGGCGACCGCGTCGCGCTGCTCCCGTCCGGCGAGGTGCTGGACGTGCCGCACCCGCGCCGCAGGGACGCCCGGCAGGCGCCCGCCACCGCCGAGCTGCGCCGCCGCGTCCTCGCCTCCCTCTGATCCGAGCCGCTCTCCGATCCGTACGAAGAAGACCCCCGAAAGGCACCCCGTGGACACCACACCGTCCGCCGTACTCACCGTCCCCGACCTCGCCGACGCGACCGAGCTGACCTGCGACGTCCTCGTCATCGGCGGCGGCACGGCCGGCACCATGGCCGCGCTGACGGCCGCCGGGCGCGGCGCGAACGTCCTCCTCCTGGAGAAGGCGCACGTGCGGCACTCCGGCGCCCTCGCCATGGGCATGGACGGGGTCAACAACGCGGTCGTCCCGGGCCGGGCCGAACCCGACGACTACGTCGCCGAGATCACCCGCGCCAACGACGGCATCGTCGACCAGTCCACCGTCCGCCAGACCGCGACCCGCGGCTTCGCGATGGTGCAGCGACTCGAGTCGTACGGGGTGAAGTTCGAGAAGGACGAGCACGGCGAGTACGCGGTCCGGCAGGTGCACCGCTCCGGTTCGTACGTGCTGCCGATGCCGGAGGGCAAGGACGTCAAGAAGGTCCTGTACCGGCAGTTGCGGCGGCGCGAGATGCGGGAGCGGATCCGGATCGAGAACCGGATCATGCCGGTGCGCGTGCTCACGCACCCGGACGACGGGCGGGCCATCGGGGCGGCCGGATTCCACACCCGTACCGGTGAGTTCGTCACCGTGCGGGCGGGAGCCGTCATCCTGGCGACGGGCGCCTGCGGCCGGCTCGGCCTGCCCGCCTCCGGCTATCTCTACGGGACGTACGAGAACCCCACCAACGCGGGCGACGGCTACGCCATGGCGTACCACGCGGGCGCTGCACTGACCGGCATCGAGTGCTTCCAGGTCAACCCGTTGATCAAGGACTACAACGGCCCGGCCTGCGCGTACGTGGCGAACCCGTTCGGCGGCTACCAGGTGAACCGGCACGGCGAGCGGTTCGTCGAGTCGGACTACTGGTCCGGGCAGATGATGGCCGAGTTCGCGAACGAACTCGCCTCGGACCGGGGGCCGGTGTACCTGAAGCTCAGCCATCTGCCCGAGGAGACGATCGGCGCCGTCGAGTCGATCCTGCACACGACGGAGCGCCCGACGCGCGGCACCTTCCACCAGGGCCGGGGGCACGACTACCGCACCCACGACATCGAGATGCACATCTCCGAGATCGGGCTCTGCGGCGGTCACTCCGCCTCGGGGGTACGGGTCGACGCGCAGGCCCGCACGACGGTTCCCCGGCTTTACGCGGCCGGTGACCTGGCGTGCGTACCGCACAACTACATGATCGGGGCGTTCGTCTTCGGTGACCTGGCCGGCGAGGACGCGGCCCAGTACCGGGCGTACGAAGGGGAGTTGCCACCCGAGCAGGTGGCCGCCGCCCACGAGCTGGTCTACCGTCCGCTGCGCAACCCCGACGGGCCGCCGCAGCCGCAGGTGGAGTACAAGCTGCGCCGGTTCGTGAACGACTACGTGGCGCCGCCGAAGACCGGCGCGAAGCTGTCGCTCGCGGTGGAGGCGTTCACCCGGATGTCGGCGGAGATCGAGGGTCTCGGGGCGCACACCGCGCACGAGTTGATGCGGTGCGCGGAGGTGTCGTTCATCCGGGACTGCGCGGAGATGGCGGCCCGGGCCTCGCTGGCGCGGACCGAGTCCCGCTGGGGGCTCTACCACGAACGCCTCGACCACCCGGAGCGCGACGACAGGGGCTGGCTGCACCATATCGACCTGCGCAAGTCCCCTTCCGGGGCGATGGAGTTCACGGCCCGCCCGATCGAGCCGTACGTCGTCCCGGTCCCTGAGTTCACCCCGGAGCAGGGCCCTGAGCGGTGGCTGGGTGAGGTGGCGCTGGTCCCGACGGCGACGGCGGGCCGCCGGGACGCGCCACCGGCGGCGACCGCGCGGACCGTGACCGCCGCGACCCCGGGCCCGGCCCCCGCCCCGGTCACCGCTTCCCCATCGGACGGGACGAACCCCGCCCTCCTCCGCCTCCTCGCGCTCGCCGAGGAGGCTCCCGACCTGGACGCGCTCCGCCCGTACCTCACCGACGCCGACCCGGCCGTCCGGACCGCCGCGGTGGTCACGCTCGGGGAGACCGTGCCGTCGGGCGCCGGGCCCGCGCTGGCCAGGCGACTGCGGGACGCCGCGCCCCAGGTCCGGCACGCCGCGGCGGCGGCCCTGCGGGAGCTGGTCGAAGTGCTGCCCGCAGAGGCCGAGTTGGGTGCGGGGCTCCGGGAGGCCCTGGCCGGGACCGACCCGGTCGTCCGGTCCGCCGCGCTGGAGGTGCTGCGCGCCCTCCGGCTCGGCGACGCCGCCCTGTACGCCTCCGTCTACGCCGACGCGCTCGCCGAGACCGACGCCGACACGGCCGCCATGACCGACACCAACGCCGACCTCGACGTCCGCGTCCACGCCGTCCGTGCCCTCGTCTCGGTGGACGCCGTCGCGGAGCTCGCGGTGGCCGCCGCCGACCCGGCCCGCGAGGTTCGGGTCGCCGTGGCGCGTGGCCTCGCCGCCGTACGGACCCCGGCGCCCGCGCCGCTGCGCCCGCTCCTGGCCGACCCTGACCCGCTCGTCCGGGCCGCCGCCCTGGCCGCGCTCGCCGTCACCGGCTGCCCGCCCGCGTACGCCGGGACCGTCGTGGACGCGCTCACCGACCCCGCCTGGCAGGTGCGGGCCGGCGCGGCGACCGCCCTCCGTGCGGCCCCGGCCGAGCAGGCCGTCCCCGCGCTCGCCAAGGCCCTGGCCGACCCGAACGCGGACGTCCGCAAGGCCGCCGTCCTCTCGCTCCACCCCCACCGCACCGCCCCGGACGCCCGCACCGCCCTCACCACGGCCACCACCGACCCGGACGCCGACGTCCGCGCCCACGCGGCGCGGGCCCTCTCCTGACCGGTCGCTACGCGGGCCGCTCCGCGGTCAGGACGCCGATCTTGTCGATGCGGTGCTCGGGGTTGCCGTTGGCGTCCCGCCAGAAGTTGCCCGCCGCGTTGTCCTCGGGGGTCGCGCAGGTGGAGAGCGTGATCATGGCCCGGGTGGGCTTCTCCCCCGGCTCGCCCGGCACGGCCGCCCGCTGCTCGGCGAGGGAGCGGTCCGAGCGGAAGGACGTGCTCCGCGTCTCGACGATCGTGTACGTGTACACGGTGCCGGCGGCGGTGACGTGCACGAGGTCCCCCACCTTGACGGAGGGCAGCTCGCGCAGGACCCCGCCGGCCGAGAGCCGGTGGGCGGTCACCAGGTAGTTGCCGATCTCCCCCGGTCCGACGCCCCCGCGCGCGCCGTGGGGGCTGGCGGCCACGCCGCGGTCCTGGATCCGGGTGCCCGCCCGGTCGTCGGTGGTGCCCTGGTACGGCACGACGTCCATCCCGTCGACGCCGATCGACGGGATGGATATCTCGGCGGGCACGGGCTGCCGCGGCGAAGGCGGCTCCGACGACGTCGGAGCGGGCGCGGGCGGCGGTGGGGCCGGGGGCACGGGCGCGGGGCCTGTGTCGGAGGCGGAGACGGTGACCGATGGCGTCGGGGCGCTGTCCTGGGCGGTGGGCGTGCCCGTACAGCCCCATAGGGCGGCGGCGACGACCGCGACCGAGGCAACCGACAGGGCCGGGACGCGGCGTGCGCCCCGGCCTCCGCTCGGACCCCGACGAAGGGTCCCGCCATCCTGGGCACCCATGTCCCCAGGATGGCCCAATCCCGGCGCCCTGGCACCCCGGCCCCGGCGCACCGGCACCCCGGTCCCGACCCCGGCGCCCCGGGGCGGCTGCCGGTCAGCCGACGCGGTCCCCGGCCGCCACCCGGTGCGCCTCCAGTCCTGGGGCGGCGAGCAGCTCGGCGATCAGCTCCTCCGAGCCGCACACGTACGTGCTCACCAGGTCGACGTCTCCGCCCACGCACCAGGCCCGGTCCCGCGGCCACCACAGATCGGGGAGCTCGGCGAACGGCTCCTCTGCGTCGACGGAGACCACGTCGGCCAGCGGTCCGGAGAGCAGGATCTCGTCCCGCTCCGGGGTGCTGAATGTGGGCGTCCCGTGCCACTCCCGGCGGCCGTAGCCGTGCCAGAGCCCGAACCAGCACCGCTCGGGCGTGGCCGTGTGCCGGGTCAGTACGGGGATCAGGGCCTCGGCGACCTCGGCCGGCGTGGGGCCTTCGGCGGGGTGCTCATCCCACACCCCGGGCAGGCCGTAGTCCTCGGCGTTCTGGTAGAACCGTTCGGCGCCGATCACCTCGTACCAGTCGGTCAGCGCTCCGACCCGCCGCGCGTACGCCGCGGCGACGGTCTCCCAGCGCACCGGGCGCTCGTCGAGGGCCGCGGGGTGCAGCACCCGCGCGTACGCCGCGAACCCGGGTGCGGCGACACCGCTGACTGTGCCGAACTCCCCGTAGCCAGGGCGGCGTTCGGTCAGCCAGCCCGCCGGTCCGAGGTCGTCCCGCTCGACCTTCAACCGCCCGTACGTGAGGGACGCCTCCGCACTCCCACCCATCACCGCCATCACCTCCGTCACCACGCGCCGGGACTGCCCGAGGGCCTCCCGAGGACCACCCAGGGGGCTACGTCAGCCTAGTCGCGCGGGCCGTCCGGGGACGTACAGAGCACGTACACAGGACGTCCAGCGGGCCCCTTGCAGAATGGCAACGCCCGCCGCCCCGGTGGCCGCCGCGAGGCACGACTTCGCCGCGGCGGTGGTGCGCGGACCACGTGTCGAGAATCTGATTCGTCCAGTGAATCCAAGGGGAAACACATGCCAGAAGTCGGCGGCTCCAAGGGTCTGAATGTCTCCGGTGACCCGTTCCTGTCCACCGTGGACAGGGTGTGCGCATGGCTCGGCTCCGCGCCCGAGAAGGTGGACGCCCTGTCGGGCGGCGAGCGGATCCAGGTCCTGGGCGAGGTGGCCGACATCAACGCCGCCGCTGCCGCCGGGGACAGCGGCGCCCTGTACGCGCAGCAGTATCTGCTCGACAGGATCTACCAGTTGTACACGAAGATCCCCGGGCAGCAGAGCGCCGAGGGCTCTGTCGTCATCTACGAGATAGCCCGGCTCCTGGAGACCGCCACGGCGGCCGCGCAGGACCGGCTGATCGAGCCGGGTCTGCTCGAAGAGGCGCCCACCGAGCCCCGTGAGTACCTCTCCTGGCTCAAGACCATGGCGAAGAACCACCGGGTCTACAAGCACCCGTACTACCACGAGTTCATCCGCAACACGGCCACGGAGGGCGACCTCCGGAACTACGTGATGCAGGAGTCGGTCGTGGACGGCCGCTTCGACGACCTGCTCGCCATGATGCAGGTGGGCACGGCCGGCGCCGCCAAGTTGGAGATCGCCGCCAACTTCTGGGACGAGATGGGCAACGGCAAGCCCGAGGAGGTCCACACCCACCTCTTCAGCAAGATCTACGAGGTCTTCGAGATCTCGGAGGACGAGCTCGCCCGCTCGCTCACCGCGACCTCGCTGCTCAACGGCAACCTCGCGGTCATGCTGTGCCGCCACCGCACCCTGTACCCGGAGGCCGTGGGCTTCCTCGGGATGACCGAGTGGATGGCGCCCGACCGGTTCGTGCAGGTCGTGCACGCCTGGGAGCGGCTCGGTCTGCCGGAGGTCGGGATCGTCTACCACAAGCTGCACATCACCATCGACTCCCAGCACGCGCAGGGCTGGTTCCACAACGTGGTGCTGCCCGCCGCCGAATCCGCGGACATGCGGCGCGCCATCGCCCGCGGCATCCTCTGGCGGCTCAACTCCTCTGCCGCCTACCTGGACGAGCGCATGCCTTCCGTCGCCGCCTGACGTCCGGCGCCCGACGTCACGCATCACGCATCACGCGTCTTGCGTCCGACGTCCGTCCTTCGTCGCCACCCCACCTTCTGGAGGAGACACCATGCCCCTCGGCAGCGAACGGTTCACCATCATCGACCTGCCGGAAGTCTCGGCCGACGTCCTGCCCAGCTACGACGACTGCCCGGTCGACGAGTACATGGGCCACGGCACCCGCTTCAAGCGCTTCTCGCAGTACCGCCTCCGCCCCCAGGGCGAGGACGCGTGGTCGTTCGAGCGGCTCGCGCACCGGGACTACACCACGTACAAGAAGTTCAACTCGGTCGGCGGCGGCATCCGCCGCATATACGAGCCCATCAAGGTCGACTTCACGCCGCTCATCGAGCACGGCGTCCGCGAGCTCGGCCTGGACCGGTCCGAGGACTGGCAGATCAACGTCCACCAGAACCGGACCAAGGCGGACGGCGGCAAGCCGGGCCCGCTCACCCCGGAGGGCGTGCACCACGACGGGCACGAGTTCGTGATGATCGCGGTCCTCGACAAGGTGAACGTCGGCGGCGGCCAGACCCGGCTGTGGAACCCGGGGGCCGACGAGCCCTTCTGGACCGGGACGCTGGAGCCCGGGCAGGCGGTCCTGCTGGACGACCGCGCGCTGGCCCACGACGTCACCGACGTGCTCTCCGGCGACGGCGGCCCGGGCCACCGGGACATCGTCATCATCGCGTTCTCGCGGTGGGCGGAGAAGTGGTACGGCGAAGAGCACGACTCCGCCGCGCTCGCCGAGCAGTGACCTGGGGCGCCGCTCCGGGGCGGGGCACCACGCCTCGGAGCGGCGCCGCGCCCAGCAGCCAAGGGAGATCATCCGTGATCGACTTCTACAAGTACCAGGCAGCAGGCAACGACTACGTCGTGATCGACCCCCGCCACACCGACATCCCCGTGACCCGTGAGGCGATCCGGCTGATCTGCGACCGGCACCTGGGGATCGGGGCGGACGGTGTCCTCCACGGGCCGCTGGAGCCGCCGAGACCCGGCGTCCCGGTGGTGCTCGACCTGTACAACTCCGACGGTTCCGACTGCGGCCGGAGCGGCAACGGGCTGCGGATGTTCGCGCTCCACCTCGCCGGCCAGGAGCCGGCGGCCTGGGCCGACGGGCGTGAGTTCACGATCCGTACCGGCGCCGGCGACTCCTCGGCGCGGGTCCTGGACCTGGCCGGGGGCCGCGTGGAGGTCGGCATGGGCCGCCCCAGCTTCGACGCCGCCGATCTGCCGCTGCTCCAGGAGGACGCGACGACCCCGTTCGACGGCCTGCCGGTGGGCGTGCCGTTGGCGGTGGAGGGCGAGAAGCTGACCGTCAGCTGTGTGTACAACGGCAACCCGCACACGGTGGTGCCGGTGGACGAGCCGACGGCGGAGCTGGCGCGCCGGCTCGGTCCGGCCATCGCCGGGCACGCACGGTTCCCGCGGCGCACCAACGTCCAGTTCATGCGGATGGTGAGCCGGTCGGTGATGGAGCTCGAGGTCTACGAGCGGGGCGCCGGGTACGTGACGGCGTCGGGCGCCAGTGCCTGCGCCGCGGTGTCCGTGGCCCGCGAACTCGGTCTGTGCGAGGCCCGGGTGGAGGTCAGGATGCCCGGGGGCGCGGTGGAGATCACCGTCGCCGAGGACGGCCGGGTCACCATGACCGGCGACGCCGAGCAGGTGGCCGCAGGCTCGTTCGCGCCCGCGCTGCGCGCACGGCTCGACCGGACGGCGCGGGAGACCTCGCCGGTGTCCACGGGGATCGCACGATGACCGTCTCCCCGTCGCGCTCGCGCGACTACCCCATCCAGCGCTGGGTGTTCGAGGACGCCGCCGGGCGCTTCGACATCGACCTGGGCGACAGCAACATGGTTCCGGGGCGCCTCGACGCCCTCTCGGTGCCGGCCGATCTGGAGCTGGACTACGGCCACGACCGGGGCGTCCGCCCGCTGCGCGAGGCGGTGGCCGGACTGTACGGCGGTGCGGCCGACTCCGTACTGATCACCCAGGGCGCGCAGCAGGCGCTGTACCTGGTGTACGCGGCGCTGCTCGAACCCGGCTCGCGGGTGATCGCCTTCCGGCCGGGGTGGCAGCAGTCCTGGGACGTGCCGCCCGAGCTGGGGTCCACGGTCGACCTCGTGGGCTTCCGCCCTGATCTCAGCTTCGACGTCGAGGCCGCCGAGGCTGTGGCCGGGCCTGACGTGCGACTGATCGTCGCCAACAGCCCGTGCAATCCGACCGGTCGGCGCATCGCGGAGAAGGACCTGCGCGCGCTGGTCGACCTGGCGGAGCGGACGGACGCCCATCTGCTCCTGGACGAGGAGTACGCGCTCGACCTCTCGTCCTCCGCGGCCGTGGGCTCGGACCGGGTGATCTCCGTGTCGAGCCTGTCGAAGGTGTACGGCTTCCCGGGTCTGCGGGTCGGCTGGCTCTACGGTCCGCCGGCCGTCGTGGAGCGCTGCGCGCGCCGCAAGTTCCTGTCCACCATCTCCAACTCGGTCCTGTGCGAGACGCTGGCCTGCGACGTCCTGGCGCACCGTACGGACCACCTGCGCTCCTACCACGAGCTCACCGGCCAAGGCCTCGACCTCGTACGGGAGTTCGCCCGGCGCAACGCGGACGCGGTGACGCTCGTGGAGCCGGAGGACACCCCGTTCGCCTGGCTCTGGCTCACCACAGGGGAGGAGCCGCTCACGATGTGCCGCCGCGCCCTTGAGCTGGGCGTGCTGCTGATGCCCGGCGAGACGCTCGGCGCAAGTGACGGCTTCCGGATCTGCTTCGCGCGCTCGCCCGAGGCCGTCGCGGAGGGGCTGAGCCGCGTGGAGCGGGTCCTCAGACCGCCCACTCCCCCGGCCGACTCGACCCCGGTACCCGGACGCTGACCCGCCGGGGCCCCGGCCCCCGACCCTGGGGGCCGCCGCCCCGGCCCGTCAGACCCCATCTCAAGCAGTCCCCGTCCCCAGGTACTCCCTGGGTACTCCCTTCGCGCCACCCCAGGACGATGCGCCGCCCGGGCGTCGGACCCGCGCCGCCCCGCCGCGCCCTGCCGTGCGTGCCGTAGTCCCTGCTGCCCCGCCCCTCGCTTCGCCCTGCCCTACTTCGCCATGCCCCGAAATGGAGTTCTGTGACGATGAGCAACCACACCGCCGAGTCGCGTATCCAACTGTCCTTCGGACAGGAGCAGTTGTGGTTCCTGGACCAGATGAGCCCCGGGGAGACCACGTACAACGTCCCGATCGCCTACCGGCTGCGCGGCCCGCTCGACACCGCCGCCCTCGAAGGCGCGCTCAACCTCCTTGTGAAGCGGCACGAGCAGCTCCGGGTGACCTTCCACGCGGCGGACGGTGTGCCGTACCAGGTCGTCTCGCCGGCCGAGGACCGGCCGCTGCCGCTGCGGGACCTCTCCGGGCTTGCGCCCGATGAGGCCGAGGAGGCCCTGCGCCAGGAGCTGCAGGTGGAGGCGGACACGCCGTTCGACCTGGCGGCGGGGCCGATCTCCCGGTTCCAGCTGTTCCGGCTCGCCGCGGACCACCACGTGCTCGGCCTCAGCTTCCACCACATCATCACCGACGGCTGGTCCGGCGGTGTGGTGAGCCGCGAGATCTCCCAGGCGTACGCCGACCTCGCGGCCGGCCGGGAGCCCTCGCTGCCCGAGCTCTCGATCGGCTACGGCGACCACATCAAGCGACAGCGCAAGCAGCGGGCCGACGGGGTCTGGGAGGAGGAGCTGAAGTTCTGGGAGGAGCGGCTGTCGGGCCTCGAGGCGCTCGAACTGCCCGCCGACCGGCTCCGCCCGGCCGACCCCACCCAGAACGGCGAGACCTTCGTGGTCGACTTCCCGGCCGAACTCCTCGCCAAGGCCCGGACGTTGGCGCACGAGCAGGGCGCGTCGCTCTACATGGTGGTGGCCGCCGCGCTGAACGTCGTACTGAGCCGCTACAGCGGGCAGGACGACATCGCGCTCGGCGTGCCCATGCTCGGCCGCACGGACCCCGAACTCGAGGACGTCGTCGGCCTGTTCATCAACATGACCGTGCTGCGCTGCGACCTGTCCGGCGGGGTCACCTTCGCCGAGCTCCTGGAGCGCATCGCCGATGCCAACCTCGACATGTACGACAACCAGGACGTGCCGTTCGACCACGTCGTGGACCGGGTGCAGACGACCCGCGACGCGGGGCGCAATCCGCTCTTCCAGATCGCCTGCCAGCTCCTCGGCGAGGCGGCCACCGGCGACGCCCTGGAGCTGACGGGCCTGACGTCCGAGTCGATCACGCTGGCGACCTCCCGCTCGCGCTTCGACCTCTCCTTCAGCTTCGTCGAGGGCGCCGAACGGCTGCGTCTGATCGTCGAGTTCGCCACCGACCTGTACGACCGCTGGCGCGTCGAGGCCATGATCGGCCACTTCCGGACCGTGCTCGACGCGGCCGCGAGCGCCCCCGAGACCCCGGTCTCGGCGCTGCCGCTGCTCTCCGCTGAGGAGCGGAGCGAGCTGCTCGACGTGGGGCGCGGCGCGGACTTCGACTACCCGACGGAGCCGGTGCACGCGACGATCGCCCGGATCGCGAAGGAGAACCCGGAGCTGGTCGCGCTGGTCTGCCGGGGCGTGGAGATGACGTACGGCGAGCTGATGCGCCGGGCCGGCAAGCTCGCCCGGTACATCCGCTCCCGTGGCGTGCGGCAGGAGGAGGTCGTCGCCATCGCGATGGACCGCGACCTGGACGCCCTGGTGGCGATCCTGGGTGTCATGGTGTCCGGCGCGGCGTACACGATCATCGACCCGTCGCACCCGAACGCCCGCCTGGACCACATGCTCCGGGACACCAAGAGCCCGCTGGTGATCACGCGGGCGGGCTCCCTGGGCGACCTGCCGGACTCGTGCGGCTGGGAGAGCGTCCTCATCGACGCCGACTGGGCGGGCATCGAGGCGCTGCCGGACGACGAGCCGCTGGAGGAGTGGGCCGAGCCGGCCTCCCTGGTGTACATCCTCTACACCTCGGGCTCGACCGGGCGCCCGAAGGGCGTGATGATCGAGCAGCGCGGCCTGCGCTGGTTCATCGAGGCGTACCGGCGCACCTTCGGCGAGTGGACGCACGAGGACCGGCTGCTGCAACTGCCCGCGCTGACCTTCGACATGTCCCAGGGCGAGATCTTCGCCGGCCTGATCAGCGGCTCGGCCCTGGTCCTGGTGGCGCCGGAGGACGCCTCGTCCCCCGAGGCGCTCGGCGGTCTGATGCGCGACCAGCGGGTGACGTACGCGGGTCTGTCGCCGGCGATCCTCTCCGTGGTCGAGGCGGGTCCCTACCCGGATCTGAAGTACATCATGGGCGGCGCGGAGGCCCTGCCGGCCGAGCTGGTCAACAAGTGGAACCTGCCGGGCCGGAAGTTCGTGAACCTCTACGGCCCCACCGAGGCATCGGTGGCCACGACCGAGTACCTCTGCGAGCACAAGGAGTGGCAGTCCTCGCCGCCCATCGGCCGGCCGGAGTTCAGCCGCCTGCACTACGTCGTCGACAAGGAGTTCAACCTGGTGCCGGTCGGTGTCCCGGGCGAGCTGCTGATCGGCGGTGACGAGGGCCTGGCGCGCGGCTACCTCAACCTGCCGGAGATGACGGACGAGAAGTTCGTGCCCGACCCGTTCCTGGGCGAGGGCCGCGTCTACCGCACCGGTGACCTGGTGCGCTGGACCCGTGATCTGCAGATCGACTTCATCGGGCGGCTCGACAACCAGGTGAAGCTGCGCGGGCTGCGGATCGAGCTCGGTGAGATCGAGTCCGGTCTGCTGACGCACCCGAAGGTCCGGATGGCGCTGGTCCTGCTGCGCGAGGACTACGGGGAGAAGCAGCTCGTCGCGTACTACACGGTCCTCGGCGACAGCGCGCCGACGGTGGCCGAGCTCCGTGAGCACCTGGGCCGCACCATGCCGGAGTACATGGTGCCGACGGCCTGGGTGGAGCTGACCGAGTTCCCGCTGACCGCGGCGCGCAAGATCGACCGCGCCAAGCTGCCCGCCCCGGTCTCCGGTTCGGGCGACGGTACGGCGAGCTTCGTCGCCCCGGTGACCGCGACCGAGGAGAAGGTCGCCGAGGTGTTCAGTGCCGTCCTGGCGGCGCAGCAGATCAGCGCCGAGGGCAACTTCTTCGAGCTGGGCGGCAACTCGCTCCAGGCGATGCGGGTGGTGAGCCGGCTCAACAAGCACTTCGGGGTCAAGGTCAACGTCCGTCTGCTGTACGGCGGTGCCTCTGTCGCCACGGTCGCCGGTGCCATCGACGCGCTGGTGGAGGCCAAGGCGGGTTCGCGTGCCTGAGGCCCCAGGGACGGCGCTCCCGCCCCCGCGACCGCCGGTGACGGGCGCCCTGCCCGGCTCCGCGCAGGACCTGCTGCTGCGTCAGGGCGCGGAGCTGCTCAGCGGCTCCGACCCCGAGCTGGCCCTGCTCCTCGACCGTGAGGTGGAGGAACAGGCCATGACCCTGGCGATGGTGGCCTCCGCCAGCGCCGCGAACCCGGCCGTCCTGGCCACGGGCGGGGCCGCCCTGTCGAACGTGACGGCGGAGGGCTACCCGGGGGCCCGCTACCACCCCGGCGCGGCGCGGTTCGACGGCGTGGAGCGGCTGGCCGTGTCGCGGGCCCGGCAGGCCTTCGGCGCCCAGTACGCCAATGTGCAGCCGCACTCGTGCTCCTCGGCCAACCAGGCCGTCCTGGCGGCGCTGCTGCCGCCGGGCGGCGCCCTGCTCGCCCTCGACCTGGACTCCGGCGGCCACCTCACGCACGGCTCGGCCGCCTCGGTGACCGGTCACCACTACCGGGCCGTGCACTACGGCCTGGACTACAAGGGGTTCATCGACTACGAGCAGGTGGCCGAGCTGGCGCTCGCCCACCGTCCCCAGGTGCTCATCGCGGGGGCAAGCGCCTATCCGCGGACCCTGGACTTCGCCCGGTTCCGGGCGATCGCGGACTCCGTCGGGGCGTACCTGGTGGCGGACATCTCGCACATCGCGGGTCTGGTGGCGGCCGGGGAGCACCCCAGCCCCATCGACCTGGCGCACGTCACCACGACCAGCACCTACAAGCAGCTGGGCGGGCCGCGGGGCGGGCTGATCCTGATCGGCGCGGAGCACCGTACGGCAGGTCCCGACGCCCGCCGCACCCCGCTGGCCCGGCTGATGCAGCGGGCGGTCTTCCCGCAGTCGCAGGGCACGCCGAGTCCGGCGGGGATCGCGGCCAAGGCGCACGCGCTCAAGCTCGTCACGGAGCCGGCGTTCCGGGAGACCATGCGGCTCGTCCGGGACGACGCGGCGGCGCTCGCCGACGCCCTGGACGAGTACGGCTACCGGGTCCTGACCGGCGGCACGGAGAACCACATGGTGCTGCTCGACATCTTCGAACGGGGCGTCACCGGGGTGGTCGCGGAACGTGCCCTGGAGGAGTGCGGGATCCTCACCAACCGCAACCGCATCCCCAAGGACACCAAGGCCCCGCTGGTCGCCAGCGGGCTGCGGCTCGGCACGAACGTGCTGGCGCAGCGGGGCATGGGGCCCGACGAGATGCGGACCTGCGCCCGGCTGCTGCACGAGGTGCTCGGCGCCACGACCGTGCTGAGCGACACCGAGTTCCGCACGGACCCCGAGGTGCGGGACCGGGTCAAGGCCGAGGTGGCCGCCCTGTGCCGCACCCACCCCCTGCCCTTCGGCGCCGGCCTCCCCCCGGCCGGCGCCGCCGACCGCGAGCCAGGTGAGAGGTCTTGAGCCGGAACCCCGCCCCCGTGACGTCTGCCCCGTCGTCCTCCGTGACGACTCCCGTACCGGCGCCCTCACCGGCGCCCGTACGGGCCCCGGCGCCGCCCGCGCTGCTCCCGGCCGACCGGCCGCGCATGTCCGGAGCCACTCCGGAACGCACCGCCTCCACCCGGGTGCGGCTCGGTCCCTCGGCCCGTACCGCCCCGGAAGAGGTGCTCCTCGCCGGCTTCACGGCGCTGGTCCAGCGCTGGAGCGGCCAGTCCGCCTTCGGTCTCGTCGTCCGCACGCCCGGTGCCGGTCCGGTCCGCCTGGAGCGGACCGTCACCGGGACGGAGACGCTGACCGTGCTGGCGGCCGCCGAATCGGTCGACACCGACCGGCGAGATTCAGCCGAACGGACGCCGGGCCAGGACGAGTTCGAGCTCGTTCTGCACGCGCCGGGCACGGCCGACGACGGCCTGCCGAGCGCGGAGCTGCGGTACGCCCCCGAGCTCTTCGACCGGGAGACCGTGCTCCGGTTCCTCGCCTCCTACGTCACGCTCCTGGAGGACGGGCTGAGCGATCCGGACCGGCCGGTGGCGCGGCTGCGGCTGCTGCCGGACGAGGAACTGCGCCGGATGCTCGTCGACTGGAACGACACGGCGACGGAGCTGCCGCACGAGGTGTGCCTGCACACCGCGTTCGAGGAGCGCGCCGCCGGGGCACCCGACGCCCTGGCCCTGATCGGGCCGGAGCGGACGTGGACGTACCGCGAGGTGAACGAGGCGGCCAACCGGCTCGCCCACCATCTGCGGAAGCTCGGTGTCGGCCCGGACGGGCGGGTCGGCATCTGTCTGAACCGCTCCGCCGAACTGCTCGTCGCCGTCCTGGGCGTGCTCAAGGCGGGCGGGGCCTATGTGCCGCTCGACCCCGACTACCCGCGGCAGCGGCTCGCCACCATGGTGGCCGGCACGGCCTGCGCGGTGGTCGTCAGCCGTAGCGGACCGGCCGACAGCCTCCCGTCGACGGACGACGGCGAGAGCGTCGGCGACGGCGACGGCCCTGGCACGCCCGTGCTGCTCCTCGACCGGGACGAGGCGATCCTCGCCGCGTACCCGGCGCACAACCCCGAGGGCGGCGCCACGCCCGACGATCTCGCGTACATCATCCACACCTCGGGTTCCACCGGCGCGCCCAAGCCGATCGCGCTGCGCCACCGCGGGGTGATGAACAACGTCGCGGACCTCAACGCCCGCTTCGGCGTGGGCCCCGGCGACCGGGTCCTCGCCCTGTCCTCGCCGAGCTTCGACATGTCGGTGTACGAGTTCCTCGGGCTTACCACGGCGGGCGGCACCGTCGTCCTGACCGAGCCGGAACGCGCCAAGGACCCCGAGCACTGGGCCGAGTTGCTCGCGGCGCACCGGGTCACCGTCTGGAACTCGGCGCCCGCGCTCCTGGACATGGTCGTCGAGCACCTCGAATCGACCGGCGCGGCCGCCCTCCCCGACCTGCGGCTCGCGCTGCTCGGCGGCGACTGGATCCCCGTGTCGCTGCCCGACCGGTCCCGGGCGGCGGCTCCCTCGCTGCGCTTCGTGGCGCTCGGCGGGGCCACGGAGGCCTCGATCCACTCCACGATCTACGAGGTCGTGAAGACCGACGCGCGCTGGACGAGCATCCCGTACGGGCGCCCGATGGCGAACCAGCGTACGTACATCCTCGACGAGGAGCTCCAGCCCGTGCCGCCCGGTGTGCCCGGGGAGCTCCATCTGGCGGGCATCGGGCTCGCCCGGGAGTACCTCGGCCGGCCGGAGCAGACGGCGGAGCGGTTCTTCACCTGGTCCCACGGCGAGGTGTCGGACGAGCGGCTCTACCGCACCGGCGATGTGGCCCGGTTCGGCCCCGACGGTCTGATCGAGCTGCTCGGCCGGGCGGACTTCCAGGTCAAGCTGCGCGGTCTGAGGATCGAACTGGGCGAGATCGAGGCCGTGTTCCGCGCCCACGACTCCGTCCGGGAGGCGGTCGTCACCGCGCATCCCGACGGCGCGGGCGACCGGCGGCTCGTCGCCTACCTCGTCCCCGAGGCGGGCCGGACCGTGGATCTGGCGGACGTCGGCGAGCACGCGGCCCGGTCGCTGCCCGGGTTCATGGTGCCGAGCACCGTCCTCGTCCTGGCCGAGCTGCCCCTGACACCCAACGGCAAGGTGGACCGCAAGGCCCTGCCCGAACCGCCCGAGCCGCTCGGCGAGCCGCCGGCCCACTACAGCCCGCCGGCCACGGAGACCGAGCGGACGGTGGCCGAGATCTTCGCGGCCGTCCTCGGCACCGCCCGGATCGGCGCGGACAGCGGCTTCTTCGCCGTCGGCGGCAACTCACTTCAGGCCATGCGGGCCGTCACCCGCTTGAACAAGCACTTCGGGATCCGGGTGAATGTCCGTCTGCTGTACGGCGGTACCACCGTCAGCGGTATCGCCGCCGTCATCGACGAGCGGCTCTCACCCCCTTCGAACGGAGCGTAGGCACCGTGACAGCAACCTCCGGCGGCAGCCTCGTCCCGCTCCGGGACGAGGGCGGCCTGACCCCGCTCCACTGCGTCCATCCGGTCTCCGGCTCGCCCTACTGCTACTCGGCGATGGCGCACCGACTCCCCGCCGGGCGGCCGGTGTTCGGCTTCGAGGCCCCGGGCTTCGACGGGTCCTCCGAGCCGGCGCAGTCCATCACGGAGCTGGCCGAGCTGCACACGGCCTCGCTCCTGGCGGCCCGTCCGCACGGCCCGTACCAGCTGCTCGGCTGGTCGCTCGGCGGGGTCGTCGCCTACGAGATGGCACGACTCCTCGCCGCCCGCGGCGAGGAGGTCCCACTCGTCGTCATCGTCGACGCGGCGCTGCCGGGCACACAGAAGGTGCTGCCCGACGACGCGTTGGCCCGGCACTTCCTGTACGACTTCCTCGGCGTGACCCCGGAGCGGGCGCCGGGGATCGACAAGGCGCTCGTGGGCATGGCGCCGGGGGCGGAACCGGCCGAGATCTTCGCGGCGGCGGAGCAACACGGCGCCGTACCGGAGGAGTTCGACGCGGAGTTCCTGCTGGAGCGGTACGCCCTCTTCCGCACCGGTGTCCTCGCCCTGCGCCGCCACCAGTTCGACACGATGCACCCGGGCTCCGCGATCCTGATCAAGGCCGAGGAGTCGGTGGACGGGCTCCTGGACTGGGAACCGTACGTCGAGCGGCTCACGGTGCACACGGCGCCGGGCGACCACCACTCCGTGTGGCAGGGCCCGGGGCTCGACGCCATCACCGGCATCGTCGACGCAGCCCTACGAGAGGCGACTCCCGCATGACGGAGCACGGCACGTCCACCGCTTCGGCCTCCCCGGCCGAGGCGGAGGACCCTCCGCGGTCGCTCTGGCGCGACAGGGACTTCATGGTGTTCTGGACGGGCGAGGCGCTCTCCCTGTACGGCACCCAGATCACCCATCTCGCGCTGCCGCTGACCGCCGTCCTGGTCTTCGAGGTGGGCGCCGGGGAGCTGGGCATGCTCCGCTTCGCCCAGCTGGTGCCCTTCCTCGGGCTCGCCCTGCTCTTCGGGGTGTGGGTGGACCGGCGGCGGAAGCGGCCGGTAATGCTGGGCGCCAACCTGGTCCGGATGGTGCTGATCGGCATGGTCCCGGTCCTGTACGAGCTGGACCTGCTGACGCTCCCGGCGCTGTACGCGCTGGCGCTCGGGATCGGGATCGCGACGGTCCTCTTCGACGTCAGCTGGATGTCGTACGTCCCGGTGCTCGTGAAGGACCGGCGCAGCCTCCTCGAGGCCAACACCAAGCTGAACGCCACCTACTCGTCGGCGGACATCGCCGGTCCCGGTCTGGCGGGCACGCTGGTGAGCGCGTTCTCCGCGCCGTTCGCGATGACCGCCAACGCCTTCTCCTACGCCCTTTCGGTGGTGTCGCTGCTCCTCATCAGGACGCCCGAGCCGGCCCCGGAGGTCCCGGAGGAGAAGCGGCGGCTGCGCGCCGAGCTCGCCGAGGGGCTGCGCTGGGTGTTCGGCAACCGCTGGCTGCGGGCCATGGGCCTGGTCGGCTGCGCCTGCAACTTCCTGCTCACTATGGTGCAGTCGCTGTTCCTGCTGTACGCCGTGCGCGACCAGGAGCTGTCGGCCGCCGCGGTCGGTTTCGTCATGGGCGCGGCCGCCGTGGGCGGTCTGCTGGGCGCGCTGGTGTCGGGCGCGGTCGTGCGCCGGCTCTCGGTGGGCACCGCCTACCGTCTCTCGGTCTCGATCATCTTCCTCGGGCCGCTGCTCATCCCGGCGGCGGGCGGTCCGCGCTGGCTGCTCGTGGGCCTGTTCGTGGCCTCCTTCTTCATCGAGTACATGGGCGCGAGCGTCTCGAACGTGCTCATCGTGAGCCTGCGTCAGACCATCACCCCGCAGCACCTGATGGGACGGATGACGGCCGCGATGCGGATGCTCCTGTACGGCGGCGGGGCGCTGGGCGGACCCGTCGGCGGTCTCCTCGCGGCGCTCGCCGGCCTGCACGGCGCCCTGTGGATCGCGGGCCTGCTGTCGATCGCGATGCTGGTCCCGATCTTTCTGTCCCCGGTCGGCCGGCTGCGCGAGATGCCGACCGGACCGGAGGACGCCTCGCTCAGCGCGCGGTGAGGTCGGTGGGCCGCACGGGGTCTTCCCACTGCCGGAACGCTGCCCTCCGCAGGACGGCGGCCCGGCGCAGGACGACCGCGTACGCCTCGCCCGGGTCCGTGGCCGGCGCGGGCTCGGGGGCTGCGTCGGGGTACGGGGCGGTCGCCCGTGGTGGGTCCTGGTGCGGGGGCGTGTCGCCCAGGCGGGCCAGGGCCGCCCGCCGGCTCAGCATGGGCTCGCGCTCGGCGCACTCCGCCGCGTAGATCCCGAGGAGGTCGTGCATCCGGAACAGGGGTCCGTGCTCCTCCAGGAAGTGGTGGGCGACCAGCACGTCGATGAGCCGCCGGGCGGTGGCGCGGTCGGTGTCCGCGAGCCGCGCGGCGACGGGGACCGTGATCGGCCCGTCCTTGCGCAGGCCCAGGAAGCGGAACATCCGGGCCGCCTCATGGGGCAGTGCCTGGTACGAGGTCTCGAAGGCGTCGCGGACGCTGGCGAGGGCGTCGTCGCCGACGGTGAGCCGGTCGAGCCGGCCGCTCTCCGTCGTGTACTGCTCCACCAGCGTCCCGAGCGGAACACCGGGGTTCGCGAGGAGCCCCTCGGCGGTGATGCGCAGGGCCAGCGGCAGCCCGCCGCAGAGGGCCGCGAGCCGCCGGGCGGCCTCCGGGTGGCCCGAGAGCCGTCCGCCGGAGAGGGTGGTGAGCAGCTGGGCCGCCTCGTCGACGGCCAGCGGACGTACGGTGAGCGTGCGCGCCCCGTCCCGGGCGGCGAGGCCGGCGAAGCGCTGCCGGCTGGTGGCCACGACGCAGGACGCGCCGCGCGGTAACAGCGGCCGCAGCTGGTCCACGCTGAGCGCGTCGTCGAGGACCACCAGCATCTTCCGGCCGTACAGCAGGCTGCGGAAGAGGGTGGCGCGGCCGGCCGGGTCGCGCGGGATCCGGTTGCTGTCGGCGCCGAGGCTGGTGAGCAGGTGCAGCAGCGCGTCCGAGGCGCTCAGTGGTCTGCCGCGCAGCCCGTTGCCGCAGAGGTCCACGTAGAGCTGGCCGTCCGGGAAGCGGTGGGCGAGCCGATGGGCCAGTTCGAGCACGAGGGCCGACTTGCCGACCCCGGCGGGGCCGTCGACGACGATGACCGGGGTGCTCCGCTGGGCGGGCTCGTCGTCGAGGAGGCTCTCCAGGTGCGCGAGTTCGGTGTCACGTCCGGTGAAGCCGCGTGCCACCGGCGGGAGTTGGGCCGGTACGGGAACGGCGGTGGCGCCGTGTCCCGGTCGGCCCCCGGGGGTGATGCTCCCGCCGGGGAGCCGTAACTCCCGCTGTCCGGCGAGGATCCAGCGGTGCACGTCCTGGAGTTCGGCGCCGGGCTCGATGCCCAGTTCGCGGCGGAGCAGCTGCCGGGTCTCGGCGTACACGGCGAGGGCGTGCGCCTGGCGGCCGGCGTGGTAGAGCGCCAGCATCAGCAGCAGCCGGACCTTCTCGCGCAGCGGCTCCTCGACGGCCGCGCGCGACAGCGTGTCGACCGCCTCGGCGCACCCGCCGGTCGCCAGCATGACGGAGGCCCACTCCTCGACGGCGGTCAGCCTGAGGTCCCGCAGCCGGACGCCCTCGGTCGCGGCGAACGGCCCGGGAACCCCGGCGTACGCCTCGCCCCGCCAGAGCGCGAGGGCGTCCTCGTAGAGCCGTAACGTCGTCTCCGCGCTGCCGCCCTCGCGGGACCTGCGGGCGTGGCCATGGCGCTCGACGAAGAGGGTGGCGTCCACGTCGGCCGGGTCGAGCCGCAGGCAGTATCCGCCGGGTTCGGAGGACAGCACCGCGCTGACGGCCCTGCTGCCGCGCCCCGGTTCGAGGGCCCGGCGCAGCCGTGCGACATAGGTGTGGACGCCGTTGGCCGCCGACTGCGGGGTCTCGCTGCCCCAGAGGGCGCTGGTGATGGCCTCCCCGCTCACCACCTCGCCCGCCCGGCTGGCGAGCAGGCTCAGGACCGCGCGCTGTTTCGGCGAGCCGAGCGCGACCTCCTCACCGTGCCGCCAGGCGCGTATCGGTCCAAGAAGCTGGATGCGAAGAGTTGCCCCCGTGCAAGTCATGATCCCGTTCACCCCTCAGGGTCGCGTGCTGTTCATGCCGGTCCCCGGTGGTGGCCGTTCGGGCCCCGGGCTTCGCGAAGGCGGCGAGTTGCGCCACACGTCGCGCGTTCATGAAGAGCCGGTGCGTCCGCCTACGGCGGGCCCGGCGGGCGGGCGGAACCCCGCCGAAGGCTCAGGCCGCGCCCGAGTGGCTCCGGCGCGGGGCCTGCCGGCCGCTGCTGTGACAACACGAGGAAACAGCCGTACGCCCCGGGATATACCGGGCCGTCCCGCTCGCGGACCGGTGGTGGCGGTCGCATTCGCGGTTCCTGTGAGTCTCGCAAGGCGTCACTGGCGGCATGGCCGCGAATCTAATCCGGTCACCTGAGCGACACCAGGCCCTTCAGGGAGCATCGGGCATGCTCCGAAAGGCGTACGACGCCACTCCCGGCCCACTGGCGCCCCGCCGCCCCACGCGTTCAGACGACACGGCGGAACGCCAACTCCGCGAAGGGGGTCGGCCGTTGCACCGCAGGCTGGCGCGGCGCTGGCTGGCGTGGCGCGGGCTGGCGCGGCGCGGGCTGTTTGGCCTTGGCGGCCGGATCGATCAGGCGGGCCTCCACGGCCTTGTTGACCGCCCCGATGCGCGAGGCCGCGCCGAGTTTCTCGAAGATGTTCCTCAGGTGCCGCTTCACGGTCGCCTCCGTGATGCCCAGTTCGTTCGCTATCTGACGGTTGCTCAGCGCGCCGGCGACCTGGGTGAGGACCTCGCGTTCGCGCGGCGAGAGGGAGGACCCGGCCGGGCTGAAGGCGGCGCCGGGCGTGGCGCTGCAGGGGAGCACGATCATGACCTGCGGGTCGTGGGCCGTGACGCCCCTGATGGCGGAGAGCAGCGAGGCGCGCGGGGCGCTCTTGTGGAGATAGCCGTGGGCACCGCGGGCCAGCAGCTCCTGCACGAGCGGGAGGTGGTCGTGCATCGACAGCATCAGCACCCGTAGCCGGGGGAAGCGCGCGGTCAACTCGCTGACCACGGTGGGTGCGTGGTGCCGGGGCATCTCGACATCGAGCAGCACGACGTGCGCTCCGGTGGACGCCACCAGGTCGCCGAGGCCGACGGAGGTGTCGGCCTCGGCCACGACGCGCAGGTCGTCCTCCGCGTTGAGCAGCTGACAGAGGGCGTCGCGCAGGAGCGAGTGGTCGTCGACCGCGACGATGCGGATCGGCTCGCCCGTCCGCGGGATCCGCTGGTCATCCGGCGTCCGCATGCCACTCCTCACCGATCGGCACCGAGAACGCGAGGGTCGTGCCGAGCCCTGGAGCGCTCCGGATCTCCATGCCGCCGCCGAGCAGCCGGATCCGTTCCGCCACGGAGGCGAGGCCGTTGCCGAACTCCCGCTCCGGGGGGAGACCGACTCCGTCGTCACTGACGCAGGCCCGTAATCGGCGTACGCCCGCGGCCAGTTCCTGGTCGCCGCGCACCTCGACGGTGACGCGGGAGGCGTGGGCGTGTGCGAGGGCGTTGCGCAGGCCTTCGCGCAGGACCAGGAAGAGCTGCTCGCCGACGGTGTCGGGCAGCGGGTCGTCGACGTCCTCGACCCGGATCTCGACGACGGGCCGGTCGATCGCCATGGCGGTGACGAAGGCGGAGAGCGCCACGCCCAGGGAGCCGGCGGAGTGCGCTCCTGTGCGCAGTTCGGTCACGATGTCCCGGGCGCTCTGCATGGTCTCCAGGATCGCCTGCTTGAGGGCGTCGAGCCGAGGGTCCGTCACCGACGAGATGTTCTGGGTGAGTTCGTAGAGTTCCAGCTGGCGCAGCGCCAGGCCGGCCGCGCTGCCGACGCGGTCGTGGATCTCCCTGGCCATCGCGTCGCGGCTCGCTCGGGTCGAGTCCCGTACGACGTCGAGCAGGTGGAGATCGTCTCCGCCCGCGGCCTCCTCCAGCGCGTGGGCGACGGCGGCCTGGACCCGCGCCAGGAACCGGGTCCGGTCGGCCGGATCGCCGGGCGGCTCGGGCTTGGTCCGTTCCAGGAACTCCGCCACGAGCTGGACCAGCAGGGCCCCCGCCCGTACGGCGTGGAGAGGTACCGTCCCCCGCGCCGGCCGCTCCTCCTCGGGCGCCGCGGTCGCGCTCCCCGACGCGTCGCGGCATTCCGACAGTATTCTGCGCGCCTGGTCACGGCAGGATTCCCAGGATTCCGCATGGGTCCCCAGCGGATTGCGTTGATCGATGAGTCTGCTGCGATAGGCGTCGAGCAACTCGGGCTCGCAGGCGATTAATTCCGCGATCAGCCCCGCGTCCTCGCCACACGAGGCCTGCCCCGACATTCCCCGCGCCGTCGTGTCGGACAACGCCTCCCCCCTCCCCTTTACCCGTCCCCCTCCACCGCTCCCCCGTCCCCAGACGGTGCAAAACGGAGAGAAATACCGGAGATCGTCATGATCATGCCGTACCACCTAAAGGACGTCAAGTGTCCCGCTTGCGGAATCCACGCCTCCCCGCCCCATTGACCGGACGCAAATCCGACGAAAGAG
The DNA here is from genome assembly GCF_042718575.1 of Streptomyces sp. NPDC058579. Lineage (NCBI taxonomy): Bacteria > Bacillati > Actinomycetota > Actinomycetes > Kitasatosporales > Streptomycetaceae > Streptomyces > Streptomyces sp. NPDC058579. The sequence goes on along the minus strand of NZ_JBHXPI010000019.1, from coordinate 2,963 downwards.
TTCGGACGGCCACGAACGTCCGGCATATCCACTTCCCGCCGGTGCCAAGGGGTGCCGAACGAGAACCGAGGGAGGGGCGAACACCCGCCGAACAGCACGACGGGAGCCCTGCGGCCGGGCGGAAGATCGCCCGCCCGACCGGTTTCTGGTTTACCGCTGAACGGCATTTTCCGGCCGAGCGGGAGGAACGCCAGCGGGTCGGACCGCGCCACGCCGGAAGGCCTGTATAGAGAGCCCAACCACCCGGGAGACACCGGCGACTTCCCCTTTGAGCCAAATCCCCCGAGCGCCGGTCAGCGATGCCTTGTGTCGCCGCATTCCCGCGCCATAGGGTCACCGCGGCCTCGAATTAGATTGCCGGGCCGCCGACCACGCCCGCGCCAACTCCTTCCCGAAAGCCGGTGGATTATGTCGCAGCTCGCCGCTCTGAGTCGCCGTACCAAAGTCCCCGTCGGTACCCTGCGGTCGTATCAGGACCTGGATCTCCTGCCGACCGTTCCGGAATACGATGAATCCCATGTACGGAGGGTTGCACTGGTAAAGGCTCTGCTGAATATCGGCGGACTTCCCCATGCCGAGGTGCGCCGGCTCGTCCGTCATGTGGAGGAGGACCGACCACCGGCGAACGAACTCCTCCGCCTCACCCAGCACGCCTTACCGACACCCGGTTCCCCGTCGCCCGATCAGGAGTGGGAGTGGGCTCAGGCCAGGGTGTCCGGCCTGGTCCGGGGCTGGGGCTGGCAGGTGGGCCCGGACAACCCGGCCTGGCAGACGCTCTGTCAGGTGGCCATCGCCTGCAAGTCGCTCGATCACCAGGACATTCCGCGGCTGTTTCCCGCGTATGCCGAGAACCTGGAGCGGATTGCCCGGCTTGAGATGCAAATCCTCAGCGAACAGGACGACCCGGAAAGTGCCGTGACGCGCCTTGTGACGGTCACCGCGCTGGGCGACGTCGCCCTCTCCGCGATGCGCCGACTCGCCCACGAGCATTTCCTGTCCTCGGCCGCGAGCGGGGCGGACCACGCGGCAGCTCGCACGGACTGACCGGGCGGAGCGCGACGCCGCCGGCCGTCACACCGTCGCCCGACACCTCACGCACACCAGTGCGGACGCGGAGCCTCCGCCCACGCATCCTCCACATATTGTCTACAACTGTGCGTGAATTGCCGTGAGTTATGGCACATCTGTTCACAGAACCCCCCAGAGATCGCTAGCTTCCCCTCAACCTCGTTCGCACCGGGAAGGACCTCTGTGAACGCATCACCTCGCAGAGCCGTGGCCACCCTGGCCGCAGCTGCTCTCGCGACCCCGCTCCTGCTCGTCTCCGCCTCCCCCGCCTCCTCGCAGCAGGACAGGCCGGGCAAGGACGCCGCCAAGCTCGCCCAGGCGCTCGTCCGGGAGGCGTCCGCGCAGGACGCCTTACGGCATCTGGAGAAGTTTCAGGCCATCGCCGACTCGGCCGGCGGCCACCGCGTGGCCGGCTCGCTGGGCCACGACGCGTCTGCCGCCTACGTCTACACGCAGCTGAAGAAGGCCGGGTACAACGTCTCGTACCAGCGGTTCGACTTCGTCTACACGCAGACGCTCGCCGAGAAGCTCTCCGCCGTCACCCCTGCGCCGTACGACATCGAGATCAGGGCCCTGACGTACACGAAGTCGACGCCGGTCGGCGGTGTACGGGCCGACGTCGCCGCCGTCCCGGTCGACGCCGACGGCACCACCGGCTGCGAGCCCGGCGACTACGCCGGCGGCGCCTACGCCGGGAAGATCGCCCTGATCAAGCGCGGTGGCTGCGCCTTCGCCGTCAAGCAGCAGCAGGCCGCCGCCGCGGGTGCGATCGGCGCCCTCATCTACAACAACATCGACGCCGGGTACGGCCCGCTCTCGGGCACGCTCGGCGACCCGTCCGCCGCCGTGATCCCCACCGGCGGGATCAGCAAGGCCGCGGGCGAGAAGCTGGCCGCCGACCTCGCCCAGGGGCCCGTGAACCTCTCCTTCGAGATCCGCCAGCTCCAGGAGAAGCGTTCCACCAACAACGTCGTCGCCGAGACCAAGGGCGGTAACGCAGCCGAAACGGTGATGCTCGGCGCCTCGCTCGACTCGGTCCTCGCGGGCCCCGGCATCAACGACAACGGCTCCGGCTCGGCCGGCCTGCTCGACGTCGCGCTGAAGCTGGCCAAGAAGGAGAAGAGCCCCCGCAACAAGGTGCGGTTCGCCTGGTGGTCGGCGGCCGAGAGCGGCCTGGTCGGCTCGCACCACTACGTCGCGAACCTCACGCCGCTCGACAAGCGGGAGATCAAGCTCTACCTCAACTTCGAGCTGATCGCCTCGACCAACCACGGCCTGTTCGTCTACGACGGCGACAACTCCGACGGCGCCAACGGGCAGTCCGCACCGGCCGGTTCGGACCGGCTGGAGCGCGACATCACCGCGTTCCTCGGCAAGCGGGGCCTGCCGCACGCGGGCACGCCGTTCGTCGCCCGCTTCGACTACGGCCCGTTCGTCGACGCGGGCATACCCTCCGGCGGCACGTTCGCGGGCGCGGAGGCGCTCAAGACGGCCGCCGAGGCGGAGAAGTTCGGCGGTACGGCGGGGGTGATGTTCGACCCGAACTACCACGGGGCGGGCGACACGATCAGGAACATCAGCCTGACCGCGTTCGACACCCACATCGACGTCATCGCCAACGCGGTCGGCACGTACGCGCACGACCTCAGCTCCCTGCGGCAGCCGACGGGCGCGGCGCGCGCGGACGCGGACAGCGGCGCGGCAGCGGCGGCCCCGCGCGAGGGACGCCCCTACGGCGTGACCGAGTAGGAGTCCGGCACCCTTCCGCAGCCCCGGTGCCGGGCCCGTCGCGCATGACGGGCCCGGCACCGGGGCACGGGCTCCCCCGGCACACAAGCCACCGTACGGGGAACGGCCCCCGCACGAGCCCCCCGCGCCCGCCCGGCACCAAGCCG
>NZ_JBHXPI010000018.1:126936-130491 GCF_042718575.1 Streptomyces sp. NPDC058579 | reverse complement strand
GGCCGGGCCCCTTGGGGTGCCGGGCCCACCCCCCCGCGGCCCCCCCACCGCCCGCCCCCCCCAATCCGGGGTACTTTTGGGGGGGGCGACGGGCGTGTACGGCGGTCCCGGTGCACGTCCTGCGGACGGGGGACCCAGGGTCCTTCGCACCGTTCCCGCCGTCAGTGGCGACGGCCGCTGGACGACTGCGACCTGCGTCGTACGGTGAGGACGGTGCCCGCCACCGCGGCGACCACCAGACCGGCACCGGCCGCCAGCGTTCCCGTGCCGATTCCCTCGACGGAGCCGCCGACGCCGCCCTGCACGCCGCGCGGGGTGGTCAGGACCGTGGAGCGGCTCGTCGGGCTCGTGGTGGTGCCGCTGATGGTCAGGGTGACGGTGTCGGTGATGCCGCCGGTGCAGCGGAAGGTGATCGTGTAGACGGCACCCCGCTGGGCGTCCAGGTCCACCAGGGCGGTGGCCGAGGAGCCGGGGGCGATCGTGACCGTGTCGAAGACGCCCGCCGAGGCCGTCGCCGTACTGGCGCAGCCGGGAGCGGTGAGCGTCACCCGTCCGCCCGGCGCCACCAGGGAGGGCGTCACGACGAAATCGCCCGGTGCCTTCGCCTGGGCGGCCTGCGGGTGCGGTGCGGGCGCACCGTCCGCCGCGACGGCGACGGGGGCGGCCAGGGCGAGGGTGGCCGCCCCCAGCAGGGCAGTGGATGCGGCACGTATCGCGCGCATGGAGTCCTCCGGTCCCCGAGGAGCAGCAGCGGAAGCGGTTTCCGCACAAGGACAGGGCGTGCACCTCGATACCCGAACGCTAGGAGCGCACTACCACAGCCGCGATCCCAGACGGGCGAATGGGGCACCCATGTCCCCCGCACGGCCCACACGCGTGTCGCGCGGACGCGGCTGACGCTATTGCGTCAGGTGCGGGAACAGATCGATGAACGGGCCCGCCGTCGCCGAGATCCCGCGCCCGAACGGCGCGTCGAAGTCCCAGATCAGGAAGAGCAGGAAGGCGATCAGCGCGCTGAACAGACCCGCGAGCAGCAGTTCCCTGCCGGTGCGCCGGATCTGCAGCGTAAAGATCAGCCCGACCGTCACCAGGGCCCCGATGATCAGGCCGAACCACACCACCCCGGGCATGGTCGCCCCCGCGCCCTCGCCGCGGGAGCCCCGCGCGTCGTCGACCACCGCCACCTGGTCCACGAGCGGCTGGTACGCCTGGCCCTCGTGGTCGGTGGCCGGCTGGTAGTCCGTCACCGACCGGCGCACCTGCTCCAGGAGCCGGGTGCCCTCGTCACTGAGCTCGCCGTGCTCCGACATGTGGGGCCACTCCTCGTCGACCACGAACGCGACGTACGCGTCGACATCGGCGCGGATCCGGGTCCGTACGTCCGCCGGGTACACCTCGACGCGCGCCGAGATCTCGTGCAGCGCCTGGGCCTCCTGGCGCACCGTCTCCTGGGCCGCGCCGCGCGCCTCCCAGACGCCGGCGATGGCGAGGCCGAGCACGATCGCGTAGATCACGCCGATCATCATCGTCATGTACTCCATGACGTCGGGCGTCTCGCTGGGGTCGTCGTCGTCCGGGACCCGGCGGTTGTTGATGACGACGATGGTGAGGACGACCGCGCAGGCGGCGGCCATCGCGATGGTGAGGACGAGCCATTCGGACATGGTGATTCCTTCGGCGGGACTCAGCGGGAACGGGGGCGCAGGATCGCGGTCGCGAGCACGGCCGGGGCGGTGACGAGCAGCATCATCGTCACGGGCGAGGTGCCGCCCTCGGGCTGCGGCCGAGCGGTGCGGCGGTACGCGGGCAGGGCGACGGGGGAGGCGGCCGGCGGGCGCCGGCTCAGTGTCGGCGCGGGGGCCGGCGGCGGGGGAGTGGGCGTGGGCGCCGCAGGCGCAGGCGCCGGCGCGGGCTTCGCCGGCGGAGTCGGCGCCGGTTCCGGCCGCGGCGGGGCGGGCCGGGGCGGAGGCGGTGGGTCCGCCCGTACGGGAGGAGCCGGCGGGGCGGTCTTCGGTGGCGCGGAGGGCGGAGTGGGCGTCGGCCGCGGCGGCCGGGGCGGGGTCGGTGTGGGCGAGCACGCGCCCGGCCCGATGACCGCGACCGAGGTGTTCGAGCCACCGGGCCCGGTCGTGGCGTAGGCGCAGGCGTCGGCGGTCGCGGGCGCCGGTGCGGCGAGCAGCCACAGCAGCGCGCCGGTTGCCAGGGCCCGCCGATAAGGAGATCCGTACAGAGACACGCCGACGAGCATGATCACAGTCCTGGCGCCGCGCGCTCCGAATCGGCGCGGATTCGCCGGAAGGTGGGGATCTGAGAGCGCATCGGTTTGACGATCTCCGAAAAGATTCTTCGACCCCGTTGAGCACGCAGCCCGCGCGGTCCGTACTCCATGCCGGGAAGCGGCCGCGACGGTCGCATCAACTGGCAAGGAAACAACGGGAGTTGAGATGAAGACCTGGCGGAACGCGGCGCTCGCACTGACGGCGGCGGCCGTACTCGCGCTGACGACGGCGTGCGGTCAGGAGAAGGGCGACCAGACGCTGGGCGGTCAGCCGGCGGGAGCCGCGAACCCGGCGGGAGCGCCCGCCGACGCCGGCTACGCCTCCGGTGGCTACGGTTCCGGCTCCGGCACCGCCGACGGGAGCGGGGCCGAACCGGCCGGTCAGCTCGCGGTGTCGGCGACCAAACAGCTCGGCAAGGTGGTCACCGACAGCGAGGGCTTCACCCTCTACCGCTTCGACAAGGACTCCGCCTCCCCACCGAAGGCGACCTGCGAGGGTGACTGCGCCGCCGTGTGGCCCGTGGTCGGCGCCGAGGGCGCCAAGGCCCCGGCCGGGGTGGACGCTTCGCTGCTCGGTGAGGTCGCCCGGTCCGACGGCAGCACGCAACTGACCATCGGCGGCTGGCCGATGTACCGGTACGCCAAGGACACCAAGCCCGGCGACCTCAACGGGCAGGGCGTCGGCGGCACCTGGTTCGCCTCCGCCCCCGACGGGAAGAAGGCCGCACCGGCCTCCGAGGAAGGCTCCGACGAGGGCGCGGAGGAGGGCGCCGAGGAGGCGCCGGAGGCCGACGCGGCGGGCCTCTCGGTGCGCAAGGACCCCAAGCTCGGTGACATCGTGGTCGATTCAAGCGGAATGACGGTCTACCGGTTCAAGAAGGATTCCGCCTGGCCCATGAAGACGGCCTGCACGGGCGCTTGCCTGGAGAAGTGGCCGGTTGTCGCCCCTGTCGACAAGAACGGCATCGAGGGGATCACGAAGAAGGGCTTCGTCACCTTCAACCGCCCCGACGGCATCAAGCAGCAGACGATCGACTGCTGGCCCCTCTACACCTTCGCCGGCGACAACGCCCCCGGAGACACCAACGGCCAAGGTGTGGGCGGCACCTGGTACGCCGTGTCCCCCGAGGGAAAGCTGGTCGGAGCGCCCAAGTAACTCCCCCGCGCAGCGCTTCCGGCCGGCCCGGGCGCCCGGACCACACACGGGTGCGGGGGCCCGCCGCCGGCCCAATAGCCCTGGAATTGGAAAGGCGGGCGGGGGGGACACAAGGGTAGGG
>NZ_JBHXPI010000018.1:0-126926 GCF_042718575.1 Streptomyces sp. NPDC058579 | reverse complement strand
CGCGCGCCGGCCCGCCCGCCCCCCACACCCCCCCGGGGGCCCGGCGGACCGGCGCACGTCCATATGCACGTGAAAGTGCACGCGCTGACGGCGTGAACTCTGCGTTCCTCATGGAGTTCCGCGCGCACGTGCCAATGGCGTGTGACCAAGAACGGACCGCGAATTTCCGTTTCCACTCGCTCTCTCGGCGGGCGATCAGTAGCCTCGGCTCGAACACCGGCCGCGAACACATGGCCGTATCCTCCGTGGCGACTTGTTGGAGACATTGATGGAGCGTCCCGCCTGGGCCCCGCCGGGTATCGATATTTCGGTACCGAGCGTGTCCCGTATGTACGACTTCTATCTGGGCGGCTCGCACAATTTCGAGGTGGACCGGGAAGCGGCCCGCAAGGCCATGGAGTTCATGCCGGGACTCCCCAAGATCATGCAGGCGAATCGGGCCTTCATGCGTCGCGCCGTGCGTTTCGCCGTCGACAACGGCGTCACCCAGTTCCTCGACATCGGCTCCGGCATACCGACGTTCGGCAATGTCCACGAGGTCGCCCAGGCGGCGTCCCCCGACGCGCGCGTGGTGTACGTCGACCACGACCCGGTGGCTGTCGCGCACAGCCGCGCGGTCCTGGAGGGCAACGACCGCGCCGCAGTCGTCGCGGCCGACCTGCGCAAGCCGGGGGAGATCCTGAACAGCCCCGAGGTCCGCGAACTCCTCGACCTGGAGCGGCCGGTGGCGCTGCTGCTCGTGGCCGTCCTGCACTTCCTGGAGGACGAGGACGAACCGGGCGCGGCCGTCACCGAGCTCCTCGAAGCCCTCGCACCCGGCAGTCTGCTCGTGCTGACCCACGCCTCGTACGAGGGCATTCCGCTCTCGCAGGACGAGGCCGCCGGCACCGTCGGGGTCTACAAGAGCATCCGCAACCCGCTCGTGATGCGCTCGCACGGCGAGATCAGCCGCTTCTTCGAGGGCTGCGAACTGATCGAGCCCGGCCTGGTGTCCATGCCCGACTGGCGGCCCGACAGCCCGGTCGAGGACGAGGATCCCTTCGCCTTCTCGGGCTTCGCAGGGGTGGGGCGCACAGCGTGAAGGTGCCGTCGCAGCCGTCCGGTTCCGGCGCGGAGCCGGACGGCCTCGAGGACAGACTCAGGCGGTTCGTGACGATATGGAGCCGGGCCATCTTCCCGGTCACGGCCACCTCGATGACCCGCGCCGAGTTCGAGCAGCATCTGCTGCCGCTCGCCCGTGAACTGCGGGCCGCCCTGCACGACAGGTCCTTCGACACGGCCCCCGCGCACCGCGCCGGCGCCGGGCTCGTCGGCGTCCACTGCACCGACCCCGACGCGCTCAGCCGCACCCTCGGGGTCATCGACGCGTACCTGGTGCTGTACTGCGGTGAGGAGGAGGTCACCGCCACGGGCACGGGCGCCCCCGCCGGCACCTCGACCGTCACCACCATGGAGGAGCTGCGGGCCCGCTGTTCGCGGCTCCAGCACGCGATGGCGGCCGGTTTCGCCCAGGCGCTTCGCGAGCGGACCCGGTTGGAGCAGGAGGCCATCGCGCGGTCCGCGCTCAACGCCCGCAGTGCCGCCGAAGTCGCCCTGCACACCACGGAGAGCCGCTTCCGGGCGGTCTTCGACGGCGCCGCGATCGGGATCGGCATAGCCGACCTCGAGGGCAACATCCTGGAGGTCAACGAGACCCTGACCCGGATGTTCGGCGGCCTCGAAAAGCATGTGCGCAGCCGGAACGTCAGCGAGTGGTCGCACCCCGAGGACGGCCCGCACGTCTGGAAGCTCTACGGCGAGCTGGTGCGCGGCGAACGCGACCACTACCGCGTGGAGAAGCCGTACTACCGGGGCGACGGCACGGTCCTGTGGACCAACCTCACCGTCTCGCTGCTGCGCGACGCGGAGGGCGCCCCGCAGTATCAGCTGGCGCTGATGGAGGACACCACCGAACGGCGGCTGCTCAACCTGCGGCTGCGGTACGAGGCGACCCATGACGCGCTCACCGGGCTGCCCAACCGGACCCTGTTCTTCGAGCGCCTGGAGAAGGCGCTCTCCCCGTCCGACGGCGGCCGCTTCGGCCTCTGCTACCTCGACCTGGACGGCTTCAAGGCCATCAACGACAGCCTCGGCCACGCGACCGGTGACCGGCTGCTCGTCGAGGTCGCGGACCGGCTGCAGAGCTGCGCGACGGCGCCGGGGGAGATGGTGGCCAGGCTCGGCGGCGACGAGTTCGTCGCGCTGACCACGGGCCCGCACACCGAGCGGGAGGTCGTCGAGCTGGCGAACCGCATCCTCGCCACGCTCGCCACCCCCGTCCGGATCGACGGCCGCGAACTGACCGTCCGCGGCAGCGTCGGGGTCGTCGAGGGCCCGGCGGGGGAGCGGACCCCGGCGGAGGTGCTGCGCAGCGCGGACATCACCATGTACCGGGCCAAGTCGGCCGGCGGCAACCGCTTCGAGTTCGCCGACGCGGAGGCCGACGCCCGCGCGATCACCCGGCACGGGCTGACCACCGCGCTGCCTGCGGCGCTGGAGCGCGGCGAGTTCTTCATCGAGTACCAGCCGCTGGTGCACCTCGGCGACGGCAGCGTGCACGGCGCGGAAGCGCTCGTACGGTGGTGCCACCCGCAGCACGGCGTCCTCGGCCCCGACCGGTTCATCCCGCTCGCCGAGAACACCGGTCTGATCGTGCCGCTCGGACGCTGGGTCCTCCAGGAGGCCGTCCGCCAGGCCCGGTTCTGGCAGGCGCGGCACTCCGACGGGGGTCCGCTGCGGATCAACGTCAACCTCTCGCCGACGCAGCTGCACCACCCGCGCCTGGTCGCCGACACGGTCGACGTCCTGGAGCGGTCGGGGCTCGAACCGGGGGCGCTCTGCCTGGAGGTCACCGAGTCGGCGCTGATCGGCGCGGACGACGACCTGCTGAAGCCGCTGCGGCAGCTGGCGGAGATGGGCGTGGACATAGCGCTCGACGACTTCGGCACGGGGTACTCGAACCTGGCGAACCTGCGCCGTCTCCCGGTGAGCGTCCTGAAGCTGGATCGCTCCTTCACGCAGGGCATGCAGCAGCACCCGGCGGACCCGGTCGACCTGAAGATCGTGGAGGGGATCGTCTCGCTGGCGCACAGCCTGGAGCTCGCGGTGACGGTGGAGGGCGTGGAGACGCGCGCGCAGGCGCAGCAACTCCGCGACCTGGGCTGCGACACGGCCCAGGGCTGGTACTACGCCCGCCCGGGCGCCCCGGACCGCATCCACTCCTTGCTCCTGGCGGACGCGGTGTAGTACGGCCCCGTGCGCGGGGCGCCGTGCGCGGGCGTCACGTGGAGTGGAGGAGTAGGCGTTGGAGTTCTCGGGCCGCGCGTGGGGGTGCCACGTCGCTTCGGTGGGCCAGGGCGATCGTGCGGCGCAGGCCGGGGCGGGCCAGGGACGTGACCCGGAGGTCGCGGCCCGCGCGGGCCGCGACCATGGCCGGCACCACCGCCACCCCGAGACCCGCCCGTACGAAACCGAGCACCGCGTCCATCTCGCCCCCTTCCACCGTGAACGAGGGCTCGAAGCCCTCCGCCCGGCACGCGGCCACCGTCAGCTCCCGCAGGTCGTAGCCGTGCCGGAACATCACCAGCGGCTGGTCGCGGAGGTCCGCGATCCGTACCGGCCGCGCGGGCGCGGGCGCCGCCGCGCTCGACACCACCACGAGGTCCTCCCGCAGCAGCTCCACCGTCGTCAGCGCCGGCGACGGCGTCGGTAGCGGCAGCACCACCAGCGCCAGATCGAGCGCGCCGCGCGCCAGCTCCCGTACGAGATCGTGCGAGCCGCCCTCCTCGATCAGGAGCTGGATCCCGGGATGCAGATCGTGGAAGGCGCGCAGCACGTCCGGCAGCAGCCCCGTGCACAGGCTCGGCGTCGCGCCGAGCCGCACCCGGCCCCGCTTCAGCTGCACCAGCTCCTGCACCTCGTGCCGCGCCGTGTCCGTGTCCGCGAGAATCCGCCGCGCCAGCGGCAGCAGCGCCTCGCCCGCGTCGGTCAGCGCGATGTTCCCCCGCGCCCGGCTGAAGAGCTCCGCCCCCAGCTCCTGCTCAAGGGCCCGGATCTGCTGCGACAGCGAGGGCTGGGAGACGTGCACCCGCTCGGCGGCGCGCGTGAAGTGCCGGGTCTCCGCCACGGCCACGAAGTACAGAAGCTGCTGGAACTGCATAGGCACAGCCTATCGAGATGAGCCGAACCATGTCTTGGACCTCTCGGGCCCTTCGGCCCTAGCGTCGATGCCATGGCTCTGGCAACGAAGACGGCATCGAAGGAACGATCACCGTCGACCACCCGCTCCCGCGGCTTCTGGTCCTCGACCATCGGCAAGAAGACCGTCATGGCCGTCAGCGGTCTGATCATGCTCGGCTACCTCGTGGCCCACGTCGCCGGCAACCTCAAGGTCTTCTTCGGGTCCGAGGAGTTCAACGCCTACGGGCACTGGCTGCGCACCATGGGCGCCCCCGTCCTGCACTACTCCTGGGCCCTCTGGCTCGTCCGGATCGTGCTGCTCGCCGCCGTGGTCGGCCACGCCGTCTCCGCGTACCAGCTCAGCAGGCGCGACATCAAGGCCCGCCCGACCGGTTACGTCCACCGCCGCAAGGGGTCCTCGTACGCCACCCGCACCATGCGCTGGGGCGGGATCATCATGGCCCTCTTCATCGTCTGGCACATCCTGGACCTGACCACCGGCACCGTCCACGCCGGCGGCTTCCAGGAGGGCCGGCCGTACCAGAACATCGTGGACACCTTCTCCACCTGGTACGGCAACGTGATCTACCTCGTCGCCATGCTCGCCGTCGGTCTGCACGTCCGCCACGGCTTCTGGAGCGCCGCCCAGACCCTCGGCCTCGGCAACGCCCGCCGCGAGCGGCTCCTCAAGATCCTCGCCAACGGCCTCGCGCTCGTCCTGACCGTGGGCTTCGTCTCCGTACCCGTAGCCGTCATGACCGGAGTGGTGAGCTGACATGCGCTTCCTCGACTACACGACCGGCGAGCCGGTCGTCGACCACAAGGCCCCCGCGGGCCCCATCGCCGAACGCTGGGACACCCGCCGCTTCCAGGCCAAGCTGGTCAACCCCGCCAACCGGCGCAAGCACACCGTCATCGTCGTCGGCACCGGCCTCGCGGGCGGCTCCGCGGGCGCGACCCTCGCCGAACAGGGCTACCACGTCGTCCAGTTCTGCTACCAGGACTCCCCGCGCCGCGCCCACTCCATCGCCGCCCAGGGCGGCATCAACGCGGCCAAGAACTACCGCAACGACGGCGACTCCGTTCACCGGCTCTTCTACGACACCGTCAAGGGCGGCGACTTCCGCGCCCGCGAGTCCAACGTCCACCGCCTCGCGCAGATCTCCGTCGAGATCATCGACCAGTGCGTCGCCCAGGGCGTCCCCTTCGCCCGCGAGTACGGCGGACTCCTCGACACCCGTTCCTTCGGCGGCGTCCAGGTCTCCCGCACCTTCTACGCCCGGGGCCAGACGGGCCAGCAGCTACTGCTCGGCGCGTACCAGGCGCTCTCCCGGCAGATCGCGGCCGGCAACGTCGAGATGCACGCGCGCACCGAGATGCTCGACCTGATCGTGGTCGACGGCAGGGCGCGCGGCATCGTCGCCCGTGACCTGATCACCGGCGCCGTCTCCACCCACTACGCGGACGCCGTCGTCCTCGCCAGCGGCGGCTACGGCAACGTCTTCTACCTGTCGACGAACGCGATGAACTCCAACGCCACCGCCGTCTGGCGGGCGCACCGGCGCGGCGCGTACTTCGCCAACCCCTGCTTCACCCAGATCCACCCCACCTGCATCCCGCGCACCGGCGACCACCAGTCCAAGCTGACGCTGATGAGCGAGTCGCTGCGCAACGACGGCCGCATCTGGGTCCCCAAGGCCAAGGGCGACACCCGCCCCGCCGCCGAGATCCCCGAGGACGAGCGCGACTACTACCTGGAGCGCATCTACCCCTCCTTCGGCAACCTCGTCCCCCGGGACATCGCCTCCCGCGCCGCGAAGAACGTCTGCGACGAGGGTCGTGGCGTCGGCCCGGGCGGGCAGGGCGTGTACCTGGACTTCGCCGACGCGATCCGGCGGATGGGCCGCAAGGCGGTCGAGGAGAAGTACGGCAACCTCTTCGACATGTACGAGCGGATCACCGCGGAGAACCCGTACGAGGTCCCCATGCGGATCTATCCGGCCGTGCACTACACGATGGGCGGACTCTGGGTCGACTACGACCTCCAGACCACCGTGCCGGGCCTGTTCGCGATCGGCGAGGCCAACTTCTCCGACCACGGGGCCAACCGGCTCGGCGCGTCCGCGCTGATGCAGGGGCTCGCCGACGGCTACTTCGTCCTGCCGTCCACCATCAACGACTACCTGGCCCGCCACCCGAACGCCGAGCGGGTCACCGACGAGCACCCGGCGGTAAGGGAGGTGCTCGCCGAGACCGAGGACCGGCTCAACCTGCTGCTCGCGGTCGACGGCGACCGTACCCCGGACTCCTTCCACCGCGAACTCGGCGAACTGATGTGGGAGTTCTGCGGCATGGCCCGCACGAGCGAGGGCCTGCGCAAGGCGCTCGACCGCATCCCGCAGATCCGCGAGGAGTTCTGGCGCCGCATCAAGGTCCCCGGTACGGGCGAGGAGTTCAACCAGTCGCTCGAGAAGGCCAACCGGATCGTCGACTACCTGGAGCTCGCCGAGCTGATGTGCCTCGACGCGCTGCACCGGGCCGAGTCCTGCGGCGGCCACTTCCGCGAGGAGTCCCAGACCGCGGACGGCGAGGCCGAGCGCCGCGACGAGGAGTTCTCGTACGCGGCGGCCTGGGAATTTCGGGGGTCCGGGGGTCGTCCCCCGGGAGAGCACGGCGGCGGCACCGGCGACGCCCCCGTCCTGCACAAGGAAGACCTCGTCTTCGAGTACGTCCACCCCACCCAGCGGAGCTACGCATGAAGCTCAACCTCCGCGTCTGGCGCCAGAAGAACGCCGACGCCCCCGGAGCCATGGCCACCTACGAGGTGGACGGCATCTCCTCCGACATGTCGTTCCTGGAGATGCTCGACACGCTCAACGAGGAGCTCATCCTGCGCGGCGAGGATCCCGTCGCCTTCGACCACGACTGCCGCGAGGGCATCTGCGGCGCGTGCAGCCTGGTCATCAACGGCGACGCCCACGGCCCCGAGCGCACCACCGCCTGCCAGCTCCACATGCGTTCCTTCCACGACGGCGACACCATCGACATCGAGCCCTGGCGCGCCTCCGCCTTCCCGGTGGTCAAGGACCTGGTGGTCGACCGCACCGCCTTCGACCGCATCATCCAGGCCGGCGGCTACGTCAGCGCCCCCACCGGCTCGGCCCCCGAGGCCCACGCCACCCCGGTGCCGAAGGCCGACGCCGACTTCGCCTTCGAGCACGCCGAGTGCATCGGCTGCGGCGCGTGCGTGGCCGCCTGCCCGAACGGCTCGGCGATGCTCTTCACCTCGGCGAAGGTCAACCACCTCAACGTCCTGCCCCAGGGCTCCCCGGAGCGCGAGAGCCGCGTCCTGGACATGGTCGGACAGATGGACGCGGAGGGCTTCGGCGGCTGCACCCTCACGGGTGAGTGCGCGACGGCCTGCCCGAAGGGGATTCCGCTGCCGTCGATCGCGGCGATGAACAAGGAGTGGCTGCGGGCACGCCGTAAGGCCCGCCGCTGAATCCCGGATTCCGGCGAGGGGCACGGTCCGCTTTCGGACAGTTGCGGGGCGTGACCCTTGCCACGCCCCGCACCCACGAGAGGAAGATCTTCACTAGATTCAGGTGATCACCGTAAGATCTTCACGGCGGGGCGTCCCGGCACTTCCGCACAGCAAGATCAACTCTGTTCAAGTCTGTACATTTCGCTTTGAGTTGGCCATTTCGGAGCCAACCGACATCTGGTGATTTCCGGCGCTCCGGAACCCTTCGGTATGCATGGTCCTGCCGGGGGCATATGACCAAACCCCCGGTCCTATCCGACCACTTGGGGGGACCATCATGTCCAGCATCACCCGCCGCAAGGCACTCGGCGTCGCCGCAGGCGCCGCCGGTGCCGTCGCGGGTCTCACCGCCGCCGGTGCCGCGGGAGCGGCCGCACCGCTCGCCGCGGCTCCGGCCGGCGGCTCCGCCCCGGCGTCCTTCGACGAGACCTACCTGGGCCGGCGCATCAAGGGCGGCCCCGCGCACGGCGGCGGCCACCACGGAGGGCACCACGGGGGCGGCTACACCGTGACCATCGACGGCGAGGAACTGCACGTCATGCAGAACGCCGACGGCACCTGGATCAGCGTGATCAGCCACTACGAGCCGGTCGCCACGCCCAAGGCGGCGGCCCGCGCCGCCGTCCTCGAACTGCGGGGCGCGACCCTCGTTCCGCTCACCCTCGTCTGACCCGATCCAGGAGCCGCACCACCATGACCGTACGCAAGAACCAGGCCGCCCTCACCGCCGACGAGAAGCGACGTTTCGTCGACGCGCTCATCGAGCTCAAGCGCTCGGGCCGCTACGACACCTTCGTCACCACGCACAACGCCTTCATCATGGGCGACACGGACAACGGCGAAAGAGTCGGCCACCGCTCGCCCTCCTTCCTCCCCTGGCACCGCCGCTTCCTCATAGAGTTCGAGCAGGCACTGCAGTCCGTCGACTCCACCGTCGCCCTGCCCTACTGGGACTGGACGGCCGACCGCACGGCCCGCTCCTCGCTCTGGGCCCCCGACTTCCTCGGCGGCACCGGGCGCGCCCGCGACGGTCAGGTGCTGGACGGCGCGTTCGCCCGCAGCGGCAACCGGTGGACGATCAACGTACGCGTCGACGGCCGTGACTTCCTGCGGCGCGACCTGGGCGCCGGCGGCCGTCAGCTGCCGACCCGCGCCGAGGTGGACTCCGTCCTCGCCATGGAGACCTACGACATGGCCCCGTGGAACAGCTCGTCCGACGGGTTCCGCAACCACCTGGAGGGCTGGCGCGGCGTCAACCTCCACAACCGCGTCCACGTCTGGGTCGGCGGCCAGATGGGCACTGGGGTCTCCCCGAACGACCCCGTCTTCTGGATGCACCATGCCTTCATCGACAAGCTGTGGGCCGACTGGCAGGCACGTCACCCCCGGTCCGCGTACCTGCCGGCCGCGGGCACGGCGAACGTCGTCGACCTGAACGACACGATGCGCCCCTGGAACAACGTGACCCCCGCGGACATGCTGGACCACACCCGCCACTACACCTTCGACACGGCGGCCTAGGGTCCTTCGGTCGCCCTGGAGCGTCAGCCGCCGACCGCGCGCAACGTGCCCGGGCGGCGGCCCACGAGCCGGTCCAGGGCGGCCGAGGACGCCTCGTCGGCGGGCAGGCGCACCACCAGGTGCTGGCCGTCGGTCTCGGCCAGTTCCAGGATCTCGTACGCGAGGCGCAGTTCGCCGACCTCGGGGTGGATCAGGCGCTCGACGCCCGAGCGGTCCGGCAGGACGCCCGAGGAGGCCAGCCGGTCCGAGAAGGGCGCGCCCGCGGTGATCGTCAGCTCCCTGGCGAGGTCCGCCATCGTGGGGTCGGAGCCGGTGATGCCGAAGTACAGGGCCGCCACCTGCTGGTCGGCGACCCGGTCCCAGTCCGGGTAGACCTCGCGGGCCCGCGGATCGGTGAAGACGTAGCGCGGCAGGCTCGGCGGGTCGCCGTCGAGCAGGCCCACCGGGCCCGCGAGCCGGGCGTAGCCGTCGCTGTACGCGACGGTCTCGCCCAGCATGTTGGTGACAGCGGCCGGTGTCTCCCCGAGCCGGTCGAGCAGGGCGCGGACCGTGGAGCGCACCTCGCGGGCCGGCGCCGGGGCGGCCGAGCAGATGTGGTTGTGGCCGTGCGACTTCGACAGGCGCCGCATGTGGACCCGGGCGTCGAGCGGCAGCCGCAGCGCGTCGCTGAGCGCGCCGAGGACCTGGGCGGACGGGTTGCGGTCCCGGCCCTGCTCCAGGCGGGCCAGGTACTCGACGCTGATCCCGGCCAGCATCGCCAGCTCGGCCCGCCGCAGCCCCGGCGTCCGCCGGCGCGTCCCGGCGGGCAGCCCCGCCTCGGCGGGGGTGAGGGCCTCGCGGCGGGCGCGCAGGAAGGCCCCCAGCTCGTTGTCGCTCATCCCCCGATCGTACGAGGAAGGGCGGGCGGGAGGGTGGCCCTGTCACTACCAGTCTCCGCGGTACCCGTCTGCGCGCTACCTGTCCCGGCGCGGCCTTCCTCGCGGTGCGCCGAGGCCGCAGCGTTGAGGCATGACGAACGAATCACAGATCTCTTTCCCGACCGTTCTGCCGCTGACCGCCGGGCGCTGGACCTTCGACCCGCTGCACTCCGCCGTCGGCTTCACCATCCGCCACCTCGGCATCTCCAAGGTGCGCGGGCGCTTCAACGACCTGAGCGCCGAGCTGGTCGTCGGCGAGAGCCTGGCGGACTCCTCCATCACCGCGACCGTCGCCCTCGCCTCGATCGACACCGGCAACG
Source organism: Streptomyces sp. NPDC058579 (assembly GCF_042718575.1). Taxonomy (NCBI): domain Bacteria; kingdom Bacillati; phylum Actinomycetota; class Actinomycetes; order Kitasatosporales; family Streptomycetaceae; genus Streptomyces; species Streptomyces sp. NPDC058579. Next base: position 116,406 of record NZ_JBHXPI010000018.1, on the reverse strand, counting down.
CGGACCGGGACGCGCATGTGCGGGCCGCGGACCTGCTCGACGTCGAGAAGCGCCCGACGATGACGTTCCGGTCGACCCGGATCGGCGGCGCGGGGGAGGAGTGGACGCTGGAGGGCGACCTCACCATCGGGGATGTCACCCGCCCCATCACCTTCGACGTCGAGTTCGGGGGCGTCGTCGACGTCCCGGTGGACGGCAGCCGGCACGCGGGCTTCGACGCGTCCGGCGAGTTCCGGCGCAGCGACTTCGGCCTGGACTTCGCGCCCGGCTTCCTCGGCGACGTGATCAAGGTGAGCCTGGAGGTCCAGTTCGTCGAACCCAAGTAGCTCTGGAGGGCGGGTGTTCGGCTACCCGGTCACGTCCCGTTCGTCGAGCCGGGCCGCGAGATACCGCGCGGTCCGGCTCGACGCCGTCCCCGCCACCGAGCGTGGCGGCCCCTCCGAGACGATCAGGCCGCCCTCCTCGCCGCCGCCAGGGCCCAGGTCGATCACCCAGTCCGCCGTCGCGACCACGTCCATGTCGTGCTCGACCACGACCACGGTGTGCCCGGCGTCGACCAGGCCGTGCAGCTGGCGCATCAGGACCTCGACGTCGGCGGGGTGGAGGCCCGTCGTCGGCTCGTCCAGGACGTAGAGGGTGTGGCCCCGGCGCGGCCTCTGGAGTTCGGAGGCCAGCTTGATGCGCTGGGCCTCGCCGCCGGACAGCTCTGTCGCCGGCTGCCCAAGCCGCAGGTACCCGAGGCCGACGTCGAGCAGCGTCCGCAGGCTCCGCGCGGCGGCCGGCGTGTCGGCGAAGAACTCGGCCGCCGACTCGACCGTCAGGTCGAGCACCTCGGCGATGGTGAGCCCGCGCAGCCGGACCTCAAGCGTCTCCGGGTTGTAGCGGGCGCCACGGCAGTCCGGGCAGGGCGCGTACGTGCTCGGCAGGAACAGCAGCTCGACCGAGACGAAGCCCTCTCCCTGACAGGTCTCGCACCGCCCGCCGCTCACGTTGAACGAGAAACGCCCCGCCTTGTATCCGCGGGCCCGCGCCTCCTCGGTGTCCGTGAACAGCTTCCGTACGACGTCGAAGAGACCCGTGTACGTCGCCAGGTTGGACCGGGGAGTCCGCCCGATCGGCTTCTGATCGACCGTCACCAGCCGTCCGACGCCGTCGAGTTCCTCGCTCAACGCACCGACCAGCGTCGACTTGCCCGAGCCCGACACCCCGGTCACCGCCGTCAGCACACCGGTCGGGAACGCCGCCGACACGGCGCTGAGGTTGTGCCGCGTGACGGGGCCGACGCGCAGCAGGCCCGTGGCCGGGCGGACCGCCCGCTCCGGCACGGGGGCCCGGTCGAAGAGGAAGCGACGCGTCGCCGACTCCGCCACCTCTGCGAGGCCGCCCGGAGGGCCGCTGTGCAGGACCCGGCCGCCGTGCACGCCGGCCCCGGGTCCGACGTCCACGATCCAGTCGGCGTGACGGATCACGTCGAGATGGTGCTCGACCACGAACACCGTGTTGCCGGCCGCCTTCAGACGGTCCAGGACCACCAGGAGCGCCTCGGTGTCGGCCGGGTGCAGACCGGCGGAGGGCTCGTCGAGGACGTACACGACGCCGAACAGGCCCGAGCGCAACTGGGTGGCGAGCCGCAGGCGTTGGAGCTCGCCGTTGGACAGGGTCGGGGTGGCGCGGTCCAGGCTGAGGTAGCCGAGGCCCAGTTCGGTGACCGTGCCGATCCGCGCGACGAGGTCCTCGGTCAGCACCCGCGCCGTCTCCGAGCCGTCGTGCTCCGCCAGGAGCCCGGCCAGGCCCGTCAGCGGCAGGGCGGCCAGCTCGGCGATCGTCCGGTCCGCGAACGTCACCGCGAGCGCCTCCGGGCGGAGCCTGCCGCCCCCGCAGACCGGGCAGGGGTTGCTGGTGAGGAAGCGTTCCGCCTTCGCCCGCAGCGTGGCGCTCTTGGAGTCCGCGAAGGTGTGCATCACATAGCGCCGGGCGCTCATGTACGTGCCCTGGTACGGGCGTTGGATACGCCCCGCGTCCCGTACCGGATGCACCGTGACGACCGGCTGCTCGTCCGTGAACAGGATCCACCGCCGGTCCTCCGCGTCCAGCTCCCGCCACGGCCGGTCGACGTCGTGACCCAGGGCGTCCAGGACGTCGCGGAGGTTCTTCCCCTGCCAGGCCCCGGGCCAGGCCGCGATCGCGCCGTCCCGGATCGACAACTCCGGGTCGGGTACGAGCAGTTCCTCACTGGTCTCGTGCACCCGGCCGAGACCGTGGCACTCGGGGCAGGCGCCGGCCGCGGTGTTCGGCGAGAACGCGTCGGAGTCGAGCCGCTCGGCGCCCGCCGGATACGTACCGGCGCGGGAGAACAGCATGCGCAGCGAGTTGGAGAGCGTCGTGACCGTGCCGACCGAGGAGCGGGCGCCCGGTGAGGAGCGGCGCTGTTCGAGCGAGACCGCCGGCGGCAGCCCGCTGATCTCGCCGACCTTCGGCGCCCCCACCTGGTGGATGAGCCGCCGGGCGTACGGCGCGACCGACTCGAAGTAGCGGCGCTGCGCCTCCGCGTAGATCGTCCCGAACGCGAGTGAGGACTTGCCGGAGCCCGACACCCCCGTGAAGACGGCGATCGCGTCGCGCGGAATGTCCACGTCGACACCGGCGAGATTGTGCTCGCGCGCGCCGCGCACACGGACGTACGGATCGGAGGTGCCGGGGGAGCTGTGGGGCATGGCTCGATTCTAGGTGTTTGCCCTGGTCAGGCCGGTCCGAGGCCCGCCGTACGGGCGAGTCGGCGATACGAGTCGAGCAGCGCCGCGCGGTCGTACGTACTGGTCGTCACCAGCACCTCCCGCGCCCCGCTCTCCTTCACCACCCGCTCCAGTGCGTCACCGACCTGCTCCTCCGTGCCGTGCAGATGCCCCTGGAGGCCCGAGGCGAAGAACTCGCGCTGCTTGTCGGTCATGGCAAGGCGTCGGATCTCCTCGGCGGGCAGGAGCGGCGGGAAGGCGCCCCGCGTACGGGAGTGCGCGAGCGACCACGCCTCCGGGACCAGCAGCTCCCGCGCCTCCTCCTCGGTCGCGGCGACCGCGATCGTGCCCGCGATCACCACGTACGGCTCCGTGGACCAGGGGGAGGGCCGGAAGGCGGAGCGGTAGTCGTCGATCGCGCGCAGCATCCGCTCACGGCCGCGCAGATCGCCGATCACCAGCGGCAGCCCGGCCCGGGCCGCGATCGACGCGCCCTCGCCGGTCGCCAGGACGTACGGCGGGACCCGCAGGCCCTCCGCCGGGCGGGCGTGCACCTGGGGGTGGGCGGTCTGGGTCCCCGTGAACCAGCCGAGCAGCTCGTCCAGCTGCTCCGCGAACCGGTCGGCGTCGTCCTTGTCCCGGCCGAGCGCCCGCCGGATGCCGTCGGTGAAGCCGACGGAACGGCCGAGGCCCATGTCGATCCGGCCGGGGAACAGCGACTCCAGGACGCCGAACTGCTCCGCGACGACCATCGGCTGGTGGTTCGGGAGCATCACCCCGCCGGTCCCGACCCGGATGGCGGAGGTGGCCGCGGCCACGGCGGCGGCCAGGACGGTCGGCGCGGAGCCGGCCACACCCGGCACGCTGTGGTGCTCCGAGACCCAGAACCGGTGGTAACCGAGCGCCTCCACCTCCCGCGCCAAGTCCACGGTCGCGCGCAGCGCCACGGAGCCGTCCTCGCCCTCCCGGGTCCGGGAGCGGTCGAGGACGGAGAGACGGATGCCGTCGGCAGAAAGGGTCACATGGGGTTCAACGCCCCAGGTCGCCGAGGATTCCCGGCTCTGCCGGACAGGCACGCTCCAGGGCGCCGCGGCCGGACAGGGCATGCTCCGGGGCGCCGCGGCCTGGGCGCGGTACGGAGTTGCCTAGGCTGTCCGGGTGACCCGTACCAGCAGTGCCGACAGGCCTCTCGCCGTCTTCGACCTCGACAACACCCTCGCCTCCACGGCGCACCGGCAGCGCTTCCTGGAGCGCAAGCCGCGCGACTGGGCGGCGTTCTTCGCGGCGGCGCCCCAGGACCCGCCGCTCGCCGAGGGCGTCGCCCTGTGCCGGGAGGCCGCCGAGGAGTGCGAGACCGTGTACCTCACGGGGCGGCCCGAGCGCTGCCGCCGGGACACCGTCGCGTGGCTCGCCGCGCACGGGCTTCCGGAGGGCGCCCTCCACATGCGACGGGACCGGGACTTCCGCCCCGCGCGCGTGACGAAGCTGGAGATCCTGCGCCGACTGGGCCGCGACCGTGAGATCCGGATGCTCGTGGACGACGACGAGCTGGTCTGCGACGCGGCCGAGCAGGCGGGCTTCACGGTCGTACGGGCCCGCTGGGCGACGGCGTCGGAGGCGCTCAGGGACGCCCAGGAGAAGGAGGGCCGGACCTGACCGGCCCGTCCCGACGTCTCAGTCGTCCTCCCTCAGTCGTCCCCCTCCAGGCGGAAGCCGACCTTCAGGCCGACCTGGAAGTGCGCGATCGCGCCGTCGACCAGGTGGCCGCGGACCTGCGTCACCTCGAACCAGTCGAGACCGCGGAGCTTCTGCGAGGCCCGCTCGATGCCGTTGCGAACGGCCTGGTCCACGCTCTCCGTGGACGTGCCGACGATCTCGGTGACGCGGTAGGTGTGGTTCGACATGGGGGCCGGATTCCTCTCCGTGGGGGTCCCTCCACGGTGCCCCACCCCGCCCCGGTCCGCGACACGTCGTCGGCGGCTCGTAGGTGTCGCCCTAGTACGCGTCCCCCTCCGTCGAGGACGTCACGACGCCGTCCTGGGTGAAGTCGAGGCGCGAGACGATCCGGTACCGGTCCCCCCGGTACACCGAGTGGACGTACTCGACGGGCCGGCCCGAGGTGTCCAGGGTGAGGCGCTCGATCAGCAGGGCCGGGGAGAGCACGGGGATGTCGAGCAGCTCCGCCTCGTCCTCGCTGACGACGGTGGGTTCGATGGACTGCGTCGCCTCCCGGACATGGATCCGGTGGTGGTCGCGCAGGTGCTCGTAGAGATCGCCCGCCTCCAGTTCCTCCGTGGTGAGCGTCGACGACAGCAGGTCCGCCGGGATGTGCAGGTGCTCGATGGCCATGGGGGAGCCGTCGACCAGGCGGAGCCGGGCGATGTAGAGCAGCTCGGCGGCCGGGGAGATCCGGAGCTTCCGGCCGATCCGCGCCCCGGCCGTCGTCCTGACGCACTCGAGGACCCGGCTCGACCACGTGCCCGACGCCCGGGGCACCGTGAACGCGCTGTCCAGCGGCATGAGTTGCTGGGTGATCTTGGCCGGGGCGACGAACGTGCCGCGCCCCTGCTCCCGTACGAGCGCACCCGTCGCGACGAGTTCGTCGACCGCGGCGCGCAGCGTGGGGCGCGAGACGCCGAGGTCGGCGCAGAGCGTGCGTTCGGACGGGATCGGAACGCCGGGTCCGCGCGCCTCGATCAGGCCGAGGAGATGCTCCCGTACCCGCTCCCGCTTCAGCACCCCGCCCGAGGGGCTGTCGTTCATGTGCTCTCCCTGGCTCCCCTGACTGGTCAACTGGTAAAGCCCCAATCAACTGGTTAGGTCCCATCCTAGCCACGGTCGGCGTCCGGTGATTCCGTGAACAGCGCATATTTTTCTTGGGGTTGACGGCCCGATTGGTCCATGCCACCTTCTGGGCACGCAGCTGACCACCTGACCAATTGGTCAATCCTTCTTCTCCGAGGTGCCCGTGAAGATCAGCTCCCTGGCCGTCCCCGTCGCCCTCGCGACCACCCTCGCCCTCTCCGTCACCGCCTGCGGCTGGACGGACGACCCGAAGGCCGGCGGATCCGGCAAGGTGACCGTCTGGATCATGAAGGACAGCGTCACCGACGACTTCCTCACCCGCTTCCGCACCGACTTCGAGGCGACGCACCGGGGCACCACGCTCGACATCCAGATCCAGGAGTGGGACGGCATCGGGGAGAAGGTCACGGCGGCCCTGGCCAGCAAGGACGCCCCCGATGTCATCGAGGTCGGCAACACCCAGATCGCCCAGTACGCGGCGAGCGGCGGCGTCCGCGACCTCAGCGACAAGGTCGCCGATCTGAACGGCGCCGACTGGCTGCCCGGACTCGCCGAGCCCGGCAAGGTCGACGGCAAGCAGTACGGCATCCCCTGGTACGCCGCCAACCGGGTTGTGATCTACCACAAGGACCTCTTCGCCCAGGCCGGCGTCACCGCCCCGCCGAAGACCCGCGCCGAGTGGCTCACCGTCACCGCCAAGCTCAACAAGGGCTCGAAGCAAGGCATTTACCTGCCCGGACAGAACTGGTACGCCCTCGCCGGCTTCATCTGGGAGGACGGCGGCGACCTCGCCGTACGCGAAGGCGAGGAGTGGAAGGGCGCGCTCGACACCCCGCAGGCGCTCGCGGGCATGGACTTCTACCGGCAGCTCCAGGCCCTCGGCAAGGGGCCGAAGGACTCCGACGAGGCCAAGCCCCCGCAGGCCGACGTCTTCGCCAAGGGCGACGTCGCCCAGATCATCGCCGTACCCGGCGGCGCGAAGATCGTCGAGGAAGCCAACCCGGCGCTCAAGGGCAAGCTGGGCTTCTTCCCCATCCCCGGCACGACGGCGGACAAGCCGGGCGCCGTCTTCACCGGCGGATCCGACCTCATCGTCCCCGAGGCCTCCGCCCACCCCGAAGCCGCGTACGAGGTCGTCAAGGCCCTCGCGGGCGAGAAGTGGCAGACGGAGATGGCGAAGACGATGAGCTACGTCCCCAACCGCACCTCGCTCGCCCGCGTCATCCAGGACGACGCGGGCACCGCCGCCATGGCCGCGGGGGCGGTGCAGGGCCGCGCGACGCCCAACTCCCCGCAGTGGGCGGCCGTCGAGGCCACCAACCCGATCAAGCAGTACATGACCGCCGTGCTCACCGGCACCGACCCGGCGCGGGCGGCCAAGGACGCGTCGGAGAGCATCACCAAGACCCTCGGCTCGTGAGCGGGCGGCGCCGGGCCGCGCTCTGGCCCTACCTCCTCGTCGCGCCGACCGTCCTCGGCGGCGCCCTGCTCCTTGGCTACCCCCTCGTCCGCAATCTGCTGATCTCCTTCCAGCGCTACGGCATGGGCGAACTCATCAGGGGCGGCGCTCCGTTCGTCGGACTCGCCAACTACCGGACCGTGCTCGCGGACCCGGAGTTCTGGGAGGTCGTCCGGCGCACCTTCTGGTGGACGCTGATCAACGTCGTCCTGATCATGGTGATCGGCACCCTCGTCGCGCTGCTGATGCGCGGGCTCGGCCGGCGGATGCGGATCGTGGTGACGAGCGGGCTAGTCCTCGCCTGGGCCAGCCCGGTCATCGCCACCACCACCGTCTTCCAGTGGCTCTTCGCCTCCCGCCTCGGCGTCGTCAACTGGGTGCTCGTGCGCCTCGGGTTCACCTCCTACGAGGGCTACTCCTGGCTCGCCGACGGCACCGCCGCCTTCACCGTGCTCGTCCTGCTCGTGGTGTGGCAGTCGGTGCCGTTCGCCGCGATCACCCTGCACGCGGCGCTGATGACCGTGCCCGAGGAGATCTACGAGTCGGCCCGGCTCGACGGCGCCGGGGCAGGGCGGATCTTCCGCTCGATCACGCTGCCCCTGCTCCGCCCGATCTTCGGCCTGGTCCTCTGCCTCGAAGTCATCTGGGTCTTCCGCTGCTTCGCCCAGATCTGGGCCGTCACCCGCGGCGGCCCCGGCGACGCGACGACCACGCTCCCCGTCTACGCGTACCGAGTGGCCCAGTCCCTGCACCGCTACGACCTCGGCTCGGCCGTCTCGACCCTGACCGTGCTCCTCCTGGTCGCCGTCCTGATCGCCTACTTCCGTCAGCTGTTCCGTCAGGAGGCCGACCGGTGACACCCCGCGCCCTGCGCCGCGTTCCCCTGAACACGGTCGCGTCGATCGTCTTCGTCCTCGCCGTCTTCCCCGTGTACTGGATGGTCCTGACCGCCTTCAAGCCCACCCCCGACATCCAGGCGGAGACCCCCGTCTTCCTGCCCACCTCGCTCACCCTGGAGCACTTCGCGCACGCCGTCGAGGCGGACGGCTTCTGGCTCTTCTGGCGCAACAGCCTGCTCGTCACCGCCGGTTGCGTCCTGCTCGCGCTTGTCGTGGCGCTCGGCGCGGCCTTCGCGGTCGCCCGGATGCGCTGGCGCGGCCGGCGCGGCTTCGTCCTGATGGTCTTCGTCGCCCAAGTGGCGCCGTGGGAGGCGCTGTTGATCCCGATGTACGTCATCGCCAGGGACGCCGACCTGCTGGACCGCCTTGCCACTCTGACCCTGATCTACTTCATGGTCACCCTGCCCTTCACCATCGTGACCCTGCGCTCCTTCCTCGCCGCCGTCCCCGCCGAACTCGAAGAGGCCGCGCAGGTCGACGGCTGCACACGCGCCGAGGCGTTCCGCCGGGTGACGCTGCCCCTGCTCGCCCCCGGGCTCATGGCCACCTCGCTCTTCGGATTCATCACCGCCTGGAACGAGTTCGCCTTCGCCAACATGCTGATCATCAAGAACCAGGACGACAGGACCCTGCCGGTCTGGCTCTCCTCCTTCTCCAACGTCTTCGGTACCGACTGGGGCGCCACCATGGCCGCCTCCACCCTCTTCGCCCTGCCCGTCCTCGTCCTTTTCCTGGTCCTGCAGGGCCGGGTCGCCGCCGGTATGACCGGCGGAGCCGTGAAGGGATAGCGAGCCCCACCATGCGTACACTCCGCGCCCTCCGCACACCCGCGCTCGTGCCCGAGCCCACCCAACTCACCGCACTGCCCGGCCGATTCACCTTCGACGAGACCACCACGCTCAGGATCGCCCCCGGCGCCCACGGCGCCGCCGAGCTGCTCCGCACTCTCCTCGGCCCGGCCACCGGGCTGCGGCTGCCCGAGCGCCCCGACGGGCCCGTCGTCCTCGCCGTCGACCCCGCCCTCACCGGCCTCGGCGAGGAGGGGTACGGCCTGACCGTCGGCGAGCGCGGGGTGCTCTTACGGGCCGCCACCCCGCGCGGCCTGCTCGCCGGGGTCCAGACGCTCCGTCAACTCCTGCCCGTCGAAGCTCTGTCGGAACACCCGGTCGCCGGGGTCGAGTGGAGCGTGCCCTGCGTCCAGATCACCGACGTCCCCCGCTTCTCCTGGCGCGGCACCATGCTCGACGTCTCCCGCACGTTCCGGTCCGTCGACTTCCTCCGGAGATACGTCGACCTGCTCGCCCTCCACAAGCTCAACGTCCTCCACCTCCACCTCACCGACGACCAGGGCTGGCGCATGCCGGTCGCGGCCCGTCCCCGGCTCACCGAGATCGGCGGCCATCCGCACGGCGGCGCCTACACCCGCGCCGAACTGGCAGCCCTGGTACGGCACGCGGCCGAGCGCGGGATCACCGTCGTTCCCGAGATCGAGATGCCCGGCCATGTCAGGGCCGCGCTCGCCGCCTACCCCTCGCTCGGCAACCGCCCGGACCGCAGGCTCCCCGTCTGGGACCGCTGGGGCGTCTGCGACACCGTCCTCGGTGTCCACGACGAGGCCCTGGACTTCTGCCGGGACGTCCTCGACGAGGTGATGGACGTCTTCCCCTCGCCGTACGTCCACATCGGCGGCGAGGAGTGCCCCACCACCGAGTGGCATGCCTCGCCCGCCGCCCGCCGGCGCGTCGCCGACGAGGGGCTCGACGGGCCGGACGCCCTGCACGGCTGGTTCATGGAGCGGATCGGCCGCCATCTCCTCGACGCCGGACGTCACCCGCTCGGCTGGACCGAGACCGGCACCGACCTCCCTCCGTACTTCACCGTGATGCCCTGGCGGGACTCCGCCCACGGCCGCACCGCCGCCCGCCGGGGCCACGAGGTCGTCATGGCGCCGCACAGGTCCACCTACCTCGACTACCCCCAGTCGGCGAGCCCCGACGAGCCGCCCGGCCAGCCCGGGGCCGTCGTGGACCTGCGCACCGTGCTCCGCACCGACCCCGCGCCCGCGCACTGGAGCCCGGAGGAGAGCGCGCGGGTGCTCGGCACCCAGGCCCAGTTGTGGACGGAGTACGTCCCCACCGGAGCCCACGCCGAGTACCTGGCCTTCCCCCGGCTCTGCGCCCTCGCCGAGACCGCCTGGACCGGGCGCCGGGACTGGCCCGGCTTCCAGGCGCGGCTGCGCCACCACCGGACCCGGCTCGACACCCTCGGGGTGCCGCGCCGCCTTTCCCCCACCTCAGTCCAAGGAGAGGAATCCTCATGAGTGCCCGAACGAGCGCCCGAACAAGTACCCGGCAGACGAAGCTTCGGATACGCGCCGCGCTCGCCGTCGCCGGCGTGACCGGCCTCGGCGCCACCGCCCTGACAGCGCTCCCGGCCGCCGCGGCCGGCGAGGCCGTCACCGTCCAGTACCGGCAGAGCGCCACCGGTAGCGACCAGGTCGAGCCCTGGTTCAAGGTGGTCAACTCCGGTTCGTCGAGCGTCCCGTTGAGCCAGGTGAAGCTGCGGTACTACTTCAAGGCCGACGCGGGAGCCTCGTACACCTACGCCTGCTCCTGGGCCGTGAAGGGCTGCGCGAACCTCACCGGCACCTTCGGCACCCTCGCCAACCCGACCGCGACCGCCGACCGCTATCTGGAGGTCGGCTTCACGGCCGGCGCCGGGAGTCTCGCCCCCGGCGCCGACACGGGCGACATGCAGCTGCGCTTCCACCGCTCAAACTGGCAGCCGCTGAACCAGAGCGACGACTACTCCTTCGGCCCGGCGCAGACGACGTACGCGAACTGGAGCAAGGTCACCGCCACCGTCGGCGGCGTCCCGGTCTGGGGCACGGCGCCCGCGGGCAACGAGCCGACCCCGACGCCCACCGACCCGACCACCCCGCCGCCCACCGGAGGGCCCGCGCTCTTCGACGACTTCGACTACACGGGCCACACCGATCCCGCGATCTCCACCCACGGCTGGAGCGTGCGGTCCAACTCCGGAGGCCCGGGCGTGCCCGGAGCCGGCTGGGCGCCCGAGAACGTGACCTTCGCCAAGGAGGGCACCAACTCGATCATGAACCTGCGGACCTCGACGGCCGGCACCGCCGAGTCGACCCGGCAGACCGAGATCCTCACCCGGTCCACGAAGTTCAAGAACGGCACGTACGCCGCCCGGGTCCGCTTCTCCGACGCGCCGCTCTCCGGACCGGACGGCGACCGGCTCGTCCAGACCTTCTTCACCATCAACGACCTCAAGGCGCCGATGGCGGACGACTACGCCGAGTACGACTTCGAGTACCTGCCCAACGGCGGCTGGGGCGAGCCCGCGAACATCCTCTACACCACCTCGTGGGAGACCTACCGGCCCGACCCGTGGGAGGCGGTCAACCAGCACTCCGAGGTCCGCGCGAGCTACGCCGGCTGGCACGACCTCGTCCTGACCATCGACGACAGCACGATCGTGTACTACGTCGACGGCCAGGAGTTCGGCCGGCACGACGCCCGCTATCTGCCCGAACGCCCGATGTCCATCAACTTCAACCAGTGGCTCATCGACCTCCAGGGCCAGACCTCGACCACCCCGCGGTCCTACGACCAGAAGGTCGACTACGTCCTGCACGTGAAGGACCAGGTCCTGACCCCGGCGCAGGTGGCCGCCAAGGTGGCGGCGTACCGCACGGCGGGCACGGCCTTCGAGGACTCCGTACCGGCCGTCTGACGTCACGGCCCGCTCGACCCTACCCGCGGTAACGGGCGGGCGCGTGTCGCGCGCCCGTCCGGAACCGGAACGTCCGGGGCTTGACCGCTCCGTTGGTCCAGACCAGAATCCAACCCACACACCCGCACGAACACGCCGTTCGGTCCCCCCACGACGGGTCAGCTCCCCAACCGCAGTCCCTTCATGGGACGCAGAAGGTGACCTACGTGAAGAACCGACACCTGGTATGTCCGCTGGCGGCCGCCACCGCCCTCGCCCTCGCTGGCTGCGGACTCCTCCCCGGCTCCGGCGACGCGACCCGCACGGTCAACGTCTGGCTGATGCGCGACAGCGTCAGCGAGGACTTCCTGAAGCGCTTCACCGCCGACTACGAAGCCCAGCACAAGGGCGTCGAGCTGAAGTTCACCTTCCAGGAGTGGACGGGCATCGGCAAGAAGGTCACCGAGGCCATCAGGGGAGAGGGCGGCCCCGACGTCATCGAGGTCGGCAACACCCAGGTCGCCCAGTACGCCGACACCGACAAGCTCTACGACCTGACCCTGGAGTCCCTGCGCGACCTCGGCAGCGCGGACTGGCTGCCCGGCCTCGCCGAGCCCGGCCGCATCGGCGGGTCCCAGTACGGCATCCCCTGGTACGCCGCCAACCGCGTGGTGATCTACCACAAGGACCTCTTCGCGCAGGCCGGCGTCACCAAGCCGCCCGCCACCCGGGCCCAGTGGCTCGACGACACCGAGAAGCTCAACCGCGACGGCTCCCAGGGCATCTACCTCGCCGGCCAGGACTGGTACACGCTCGCCGGGTTCATCTGGGACGAGGGCGGCGAGCTCGCCGAGGACAAGGGCGGCGACTGGACCGGCGCCCTGGACACCCCCGCCGCGCTGCGCGGCATGGACTTCTACAAGGACCTGCAGTCGCTCGGCTCGGGACCCAAGAACGCGGACGAGCAGACACCGCCCCAGGCCGAGATCTTCGCCAAGGGCGACGTCGCCCAGATCATCGCCACCCCGAGCGCCGTCGCCGCGATCACCAAGGCCAACCCGGAGCTCGAGGACAAGCTCGGCTTCTTCCCGATACCCGGCAAGAAGGCCGGGCAGCCCTGCGCGGTCTTCACCGGCGGCTCCGACCTGATCGTCCCGGAGAACGCGCCGGAGCGGAACGCCGCGATCGAGGTCGTCAAGGCCCTGGCCGGCGAGAAGTGGCAGACGGAACTGGCCCGCGCCATGAACTACGTGCCCAACAAGACCTCCCTGGCTTCGGTCGTCGAGGGCCAGGAGGCCACCGCCGTCATGGCCGTCGGCGCCGCCCGCGGCAAGGCCACGCCCAACTCGCCCCAGTGGGCCGACGTCGAGGCGGCCAACCCGATCAAGCCCTACATGACCGCCGTGCTCCAGGGCGAGGACCCGAAGAAGGCCGCCGAGACGGCCTCGACAGAGATCACGGAGGCCCTTGCGGAGTAGCGGGGGAGGGGTCTAAGCGGCAGGCCGCGCGGGGTCCGCAGACCAGCATTCAGCGCCTACACACCCGCGATCCCCCGAACGGTCATGTCGAATCCAATCGGCCACGGAAGAAGTAAGGAGCCGGACCACCGCTCACCCGGTCCGGCCCTCACCGTCCCCCTTCCGTACGCCGGAGGAGCCCGACATGCCCGCACCGTCACCCGCAGCCACTGTCGCACCCGCTGTCCCCGTCCCCGCCGGTCTCCCCCTCATCGCCCCCCTGACGAGCGCCCCGCTCACCGGGGTCCCGGCGCAGCCGCAGCCCCTGGCCGGGGACCGGCCCACCGAGGAGCAGCCCCGCTACATCGTCTGCCTCGCCCGCGACCAGGACGACGTCCGCGCCGCCCAGCGCCTGCGCCACCAGGTCTTCGCCGGAGAGATGGGCGCCCACCTCGACGGACCCGAGCCGGGCCTCGACATCGACGCCTTCGACGCGTACTGCGACCACCTGCTCGTCCGCGAGGAGACCACCGGCGAGGTCGTCGGCACCTACCGCGTGCTGCCGCCCGACCGCGCCCGGATCGCCGGCCGCCTCTACTCCGAGAGCGAGTTCGACCTCGGCCGCCTCGGCCCCATCCGCGACGACCTCGTCGAGGTCGGCCGCTCCTGCGTCCACCCCGCGCACCGCAACGGCGCCGTCATCGCCCTCATCTGGGCCGGGCTCGCCCGCTACATGGCCCGCACCGGCCACAACTGGCTCGCCGGGTGCTGCTCGATACCGCTGAACGACGGGGGCTCGCTCGCCGCCGCCACCTGGGACCGGGTCAAGGCCAAGCACCTCGCCCCCGAGGAGTACTGGGTCACCCCGCACAAGCTCTGGACCCCCGACGGGATCGCCCGCCCCGAGGGCCGCGTGGAGCTCCCGCCGCTGCTGCGCGGCTACATCCGGCTCGGGGCCTGGGTCTGCGGCGCGCCCGCCCACGACGTGGACTTCGGGGTCGCCGACCTCTACGTCCTGCTGTCGCTGCGCAACACCAACCCCCGCTACCTGAACCACTTCCTCTCCCTCGCCCCGGCGCAGTGACCACCGCCGGCCCCGTCTCCCCCTGGCTGCCGACGTCGCCGTGCGCACCCGACCCCTGCGCACGGCACTCCGGCCCGGCCGCCGGGTCCTTCCTGGCGGCGGTCCGGCTGGTCGCGGGCATCGCCGCCGTCCTCGCCGGGGTGCTGCTCGCGCCGCTCACGGCGCTGCTGCCGGCGGCGGACCGGCGGGCGCTCGTCCGGGTGTGGTGCCGGCTGGTCCTGCGGTCCTTCGGCGTCCGGATCGAGGTCACCGGGGTCCCCGCCCCGGCCGACGGGCCGTTCCTGATCGTCGCCAACCACATCTCCTGGCTGGACATCCCGCTCGTCGCCGCCGTCCTCCCCGGGCGCATGCTCGCCAAGCGGGAGGTCCGGCAGTGGCCGGTGCTCGGCCCGCTCGCGGCGCGCGGCGGCACCCTCTTCATCGACCGCGACCGGCTGCGCGCCCTGCCCGGCACCGTCCGCGCGATGGCCGGGGCCATGGCCGGCGGCGGCCGGGTCATCGTCTTCCCCGAGGGCTCGACCTGGTGCGGCCGCGGCGGTGGCGCCTTCCGGCACGCCGCGTTCCAGGCGGCTCTCGACGCCTCCGTACCGGTGCTTCCGGTACGGCTCCAGTACCGGCCGGTCGGGCCCGCGGCCTTCGTGGGGGAGGATCCCCTGGGGGCCTCGCTCTGGCGGGTCGTCGCCGCCCGCGGACTCACCGCCGAAATTCGGATACTGGATCCAATATCCACGATCCAGTATCCGAACCGTCGTGCACTAGCTCAGGCGGCTCAGCGCGCCGTCGCCAGCGACAGCGCGAACCGCCCCTCCTTGTCCGTCCACCAGCGGGTCAGTTCAAGCCCGGCCTCGGCCAGCTCCGCCCGCACACCCGCCTGACGGAACTTCGCCGACACCTCCGTCCGCATCTCCTCGCCCGCCTCGAACGGCACCACGAGATCCAGCTGCGGGATCTTCACGGTCAGCGCGTGCCGCGCCCGCAGCCGCATCTCGATCCACTCCCGCTCCGGGTCCCAGCGCGCGACGTGCTCGAAGTCGTCCGGCTCGACGTCCGCCTCCAGCTCCCGGGCGATCACGGCAAGCACGTTCTTGTTGAAGGCCGCCGTCACCCCGGCCGCGTCGTCGTACGCGGCGACCAGCGTCGCCTCGTCCTTCACCAGGTCCGTGCCGAGCAGCAGCGCGTCGCCCGGCGCCAGCATCGCCCGTACCGAACGCAGGAACGTCTCCCGCTCGGCGGGCAGCAGATTGCCGATCGTGCCGCCGAGGAACGCCACCAGACGCGGCCCCGGCGTCCCGGGCAGGACGAGCCCCCGAGTGAAGTCGGCGACCAGGGCGTGGATGTGCAGCCCGGGCCGGTCCACGAGCAGCGCGTCCGCCGCCCCCTTCAGCGCCGACTCGCTCACGTCCACCGGCACGTAGCTGTCAAGCTCCGGCAGCAGGGCGTCGATCAGGAAACGGCTCTTCTCCGAGGAGCCCGAGCCCAGCTCGACCAGGGTCCGTGCCCTCGTCGCCGCCGCGATCTCCGGCGCCCGGTCGATCAGGATCTCCCGCTCGGCGCGGGTCGGGTAGTACTCGGGCAGCCGGGTGATCTCCTCGAACAGGTCACTGCCGCGCGCGTCGTAGAACCACTTCGGCGGCAGCTCCTTGGGCGTACGGGTCAGTCCGTGGAGCACGTCGGCGCGCAGATCGGCCTCCGTGGCGTCCTCGGGAAGGGTGCGGGTCAGCTGGAACGGACTCACGAGGAGGGCTCCTTGAGCGAGGTGAGGGTGACGTCGGTACGGGTGGCGGTCAGCAGAGTGCGGTCCGGCACCTCGTGCCAGCGCGGATCGTCGTCGTACGGTTCGGAGGCGACGACCACGCGGGCGGCGCCCGGCGGACCGGGCTCCGTCCGGTACCAGAGGGAGTCCCCCCAGGTGGTCGCCGCGATGGTGGCGCCATCGGTGAGCAGCAGGTTCAGGCGCGATCCGGGGGCGGCCTCGGCGACCTCCACCACGGTGTCCGCGAGCGCCCGGTCCAGGCCGTCGCCCGCCCGCAGCCGGTGCAGCACCAGCGCCCACACCAGGGCCGAGTCGGTACGCGACGCCAGGGACAGCAGCTCCTCGGCCGGCAGTGTCGCCGCCACGGGGGCGAGGGAGCCCGGCCAGCCCCGCACCGCCCCGTTGTGGCTGAACAGCCACGGCCCGGACGCGAACGGGGCCGCCGCGGCCTCCCCGTCCGCCCCCGGCACCGTCGCGTCCCGTACGGCCGCGAGGAACGCCCCGGCGCGCACCACGCGCGCGAGGTCCATAAACGGGGCGTCGGCCCAGATCGGCACGGCCCGCCGGTAGCGGGCCGGCACGGGATCGTCCTCGGCGTACCAGCCGACCCCGAAGCCGTCCGCGTTGACCGTGCCGTGCCGCTGGCGGCGCGGCTCCCAGGACTGCCGGTACAGCGCGTGCGGAGGCCGCGTCAGCACCTCGCCGAACGGCACCGGCGGCCCCAGATAAGCCAGGTGACGGCACATCAGGTGAGCTCCGCGTCGCGTGCGGTCCGGAAGCCGGAGAAGATCTGCCGGCGCACCGGCAGGTCCCAGTTGCGGAACGTGCCCCGGCAGGCCACCGCGTCCACAGCGAACGACCCACCGCGCAGCACCTTGTGCGCGGGACCGAAGAACACCTCCGAGTACTCCTTGTACGGGAAGGCCGTGAACCCCGGGTACGGCAGGAAGTCGCTGGCCGTCCACTCCCACACGTCGCCGATCAACTGCCGTACCCCGAGCGGCGAAGCGCCCTCCGGGTAGCTGCCGGCCGGGGCGGGCCGCAGGTGCCGCTGACCGAGATTGGCGTGCTCGGGCGCCGGGTCGGCGTCGCCCCAGGGATAGCGGTACGAACGTCCCGTCGACGGGTCGTGCCGGGCCGCCTTCTCCCACTCGGCCTCCGTCGGCAGCCTGCGCCCGGCCCAGCGGGCGTAGGCGTCCGCCTCGTACCAGCTGACGTGCACCACCGGCTCGTCCTCGGGCACCGGCTCCGTCACACCGAACCGCCGCCGCGTCCACTGCGCGCCGTCCCGCCGCCAGAACAGCGGCGCGCCGATCCCGTGCTTGCGGATCTGCTCCCAGCCCTCCGCCTGCCACCACCGCTCGTCCGCATAGCCCCCGTCGGCCAGGAACGCCATGTAGGCGCCGTTGGTGACCGGCACGGTGTCCATGAAGAACGACGGGACGACCCGGGTGTGCGCCGGACGCTCGTTGTCGAGCGCCCAGGCCTCGTCCGAGGTGCCCATCGTGAACGCGCCGCCGGGGACGAGGACTTCGGAGGGGAGCGTGCCGTTCTCCGCCGCGGGCGGCGGGGGAGCGGTCAGCGCCTGCGGGCCCTTCCGCAGCTGATGGGTGATCAGCATCGTCTCGTCGTGCTGCTGTTCGTGCTGGGCGACCATCCCGAAGGCGAACGCCGCCTCCACCAGCGGCCGGCCCTCCAACGGGGTCCGCTCCAGGACGTCCAGGACCCGGCCGCGTACGTCCGAGGCGTACGCGCGAGCCTCCGCCGGCGGCAGCAGCGGCAGCGTGGGGCGAGCGGCGCGCGGATGCTCGAAGGCGTCGTAGATCGAGTCGATCTCCGGGCGCAGCGCGTCACGTCCCGCGACCGCCCGCCACAGCCACTGCTCCTCCTGGTTGCCGATATGGGCCAGGTCCCACACCAGCGGCGACATCAACGGCGAGTGCTGCGCGGTGAGTTCGTCGTCCTCGACACAGGAGGTGAGCAGCGCGGTACGGGCCCGCGCGGTGGTGAGCGCGTCCAGCGCCCGCGCCCGCAGGGCCGTCGGGTCGTCGGTCACGGTCATGACGTCACCTCCAGGAGTTCGTCGGCGGGACTGCTGCCGGGCAGGACATAGCGCTCGTGGAAGGCGGCGACGGCGGCGACGACGGCCGGGCTCGCGCCGATCCGGGGCAGCGCGTCCAGCGCCGCCGGGAACGCGACGAGAGCAGCGGCGTGCAGTTCGGGATCCGTGAGCCCGTCCCGGGCCGCCGCGAGCCAGAGCGGATTACGGGGAGCGGCGAGCGAACCCGCGCGCTCCGCCAGGGGTTTGACCGTCCGGTAGACCGTCTCGGCCGCCTCCGGGTCCTCGAAGAGCGCCGTGGTCACGGCCACCGGCACGACCCAGCCGTCGGGACCTGGCTGAGCGTCGATCATCCGCAGCTCCAGATGCCCGCGCGGTCGCACCGGCGGGAAGAGAGTGGTCATGTGGTAGTGCAGGTCGTCCACGCCGGCCGGCCGCGGACGCCCGGTGCGCAGCCACTCCCGGAAGGTCAGCCCCTCCGGAACGGCCCACGGCGCGTCCTCGCCCCGTACGCACATCACCGGGGTGTCGAGGACGTGCGCCGCCCAGGCGTCGCGCGGCTCGCGGTCCGGGTCGGGGGCCAGCGCCCGCGCCGGGTCGAGGTCGGTCCACAGGGCCTGCCGGGTTGAGCGCCAGCCGGTCCGGCGGCCGCCGTGGAGAGGAGAATTGGCGAACGCGGCCACGAGCACCGCGCCCAGCAGATGGGCCAGCTGCCAGCGGCGGTGGTAGCCGAGCGGACCGGGTTCCTCGTGCCCGGCGTCCAGGCAGACCTGCACGGACGCCGAGTCGCGCATCATGGCCCGCCCCGCGGGGCCCGTACGGTCCAGGGCGGCCTCCATCGCGTCGTAGCGGGGCTCGCGCAGGAGCCGCTCGCGCGGCGCGTTCCAGGGGTCGACCCCGTAACCGCTGAGGGAGAGTCCGAGAGGGGAGAGCGCGTCACGCACCGTGCGCAGATCGGCCGAGAGAGTGTCGACGCAGCTCATGAGGGAGTCGGCGGGAGGCGAGCTGAGCTCCAGCTGTCCGCCGGGTTCGAGGGTGATCGACGAGGCGAGGGGCAGGGACCGTACGGTGTCCAAGGCCGGAGCCAGCCGTTCGGCCGGGACGGGGAGCCGCGGGTCGCGCAGCTCGTGGACGAGCCATTCCACCTCCACCCCGACGGTGCGGGGTGGGCCCGTCTTGAAGCAGATACATCGCAGCAGGTCCTCGGCCTCGTCCTCGTTGATGGCGGGACCGCTCCGCGGTATACCGCTCGGCGACATGTCGTTCCCTCCTGTTCCTGTTCCTTGTTCCGACAGGTGTTCCTGTGGGCGCCCTCTTGGGCGCTGATTCCACCTAAAGCCACCGCCGACGGGCGTGCAAGAGCGCCTCACCGGCCTCAGGGTGAATAACCCATTGCCCCCGGAGTGCGGAGTCGATCATGCTTCCGGGCATGAGCGCACGACTGCGGGGGATCGCGAAGCAGACCGAGGAGATCGTCGAGGCGGGCCGGTACCGGGCCCCCGGCGGCCGGTCCGTCTCCATCGAGGAGGAGCTGAGCGCCGCGGTGGCCGGTACCAGGCTGTACGGTCCCGATCCCGTGCCCGTGACCCCGGACACCGACCGCACCACCGCGATCGAGGTCACCGACGAGAGCAGCCTGGTCGCCGCCCGCCGGCTGACCCGGGCCGATCCGGCCGGCCCGGTCGCCGTCCTGAACTTCGCCTCCGCCCGCAACCCGGGCGGCGGCTATCTGAACGGCGCCCAGGCCCAGGAAGAGGCGGTCTGCCGGGCCTCCGCCCTCTACACCACCCTCCTGCGCGCCCCCGAGTTCTATGCGCACCACCGGGCCGAGAGGGATGCCTTCTACACGGATCGCGTGATCCTCTCGCCCGGCGTACCGGTCTTCCGTGACGACCGCGGCGGGCTCCTGGACGAGCCGTTCACGGTCGGCTTCCTCACCTCGCCCGCACCCAACGCGGGCGTCGTCCGGCGACAGACGCCGGACCTGGCCGACCGGATTCCGGCCGCCCTCGCCTCCCGTGCCGAGCGGGTCCTGGAGACCGCCGTCGCCGGCGGCTACCGGCGGCTCGTCCTCGGCGCCTGGGGCTGCGGTGTCTTCCAGAACGACCCGGCCGAGGTCGCCGAGGCGTTCCGGGCGCTGCTCACGGACGGTGGCCGGTTCGCCGGCCACTTCGACGGGATCGTCTTCGCGATCCTCGACCGCACGGCCGGTCGGGCGACACTCGGCGCGTTCCAGGACGTACTCGGGGAGTGACCGGCGGGCCCCCTGACCGGGGCCGTCCCTGACGTGCGGTGCTCGTACTCGCGTGCGAGGCTGAAAGCGGCCCCAGAGGCTGGAAACGGCCCAGCGTTCGAGTACCGCTGTCAGGAGGCACGATCGTGGGCAAGAAACAGACCCGGGTGAACAAGGGCGCCCGTACGGGCGGCCACGAACACCGGACCGAAGCGGCGGCGAAGGAATCGACACCGGTCGTGCGGGAGACGCCCCGGCCGATCATCGAGCAGGTCTCCCACAAGAAGGAACGGAAGTTCGGCCACAACTGACCTTCCGCTCACCACGACCGGGGCCCGGCGCCATCACGGCACCGGGCCCGGCCCTTTCCTGCTCCCGTACGTTCGTACCCGTACGCTCCGGTACGGCTACGCCTCGTCGTCGCCGACCGGGATCGCCTCCGCCCGGGGAGCCGGAGGTCCCGGAGGAGTCGACGCAGCCCCGCCGTTCAGCTTCAGCGCGGGCGCTTCCGTCGCTGCCGCCGCCGGGCTCATGTTCGCGAGCAGCTGCCGGGCGACACCCAGACCCGTCCCGCCCATGGTCAGGGCCTTGGCGAACATCTCGGCCATGCCGTCCGCGCCGTTCAGCAGGACCATCTGGTCCACGTTGCCGAAGGCCGACGCCCCGGCCTCGACGATTTCCGGCCACTTCTCGGCCAGTTGCTGAGCGACCACGGCCTCCTGGTTCTCGGCCAGGGCCGCCGCCCGCGCCTTGATCGACTCGGCCTCGGCGAGACCCTTCGCCCGGGCGGACTCGGCCACCGCGAGCCCCCGCGCCTGCTGGGCCGCCGCCTCCGCCTCACCGGTCAGCCGGGTCGCCGTGGCCCGCGCGGCGCTGGCGAGTTCGGTCTCCTTGGCCTCCGCCTGCGCGGCCGAGATCCGGGCGTCGCGCTCGGCATCGGCCCGGGTCCGGGTCTCGTACGCCTGCGCGTCAGCCGGCTTGCGGACGTCCGCCTGGAGCTGCTGCTCCTTGCGGTGCGCCTCCAACTCGGCGACCCGCGTCTCCTGGACGACGACCTCCTGACGCGCCCCCGCCTCGGCCAGCGGCCCGGCCTGCCGGGCCTTCGCGGACGCCTGGTCCCGCTCCGCCTGGTAACCGGCCTGCAGGATCTCGCTGTCCCTCGTGGCCTCCGACATCCGCGCCGCGGCCTGCTGCTCGGCCTCGGTGGCCCGCCGGTTGGCCTCGGCCTGCGCGATCCGGGCGTCCCGCTGGACCGCCGCCGCGTGCGGCGCGGCCAGGTTCTTGATGTACCCCGTCGGGTCCTCGATCTCGTGGATCTGCAGCGAGTCGACGATCAGACCGAGCTTCTCCATCTCCGTGCCACAGGCCGAACGCGCCTGCCCGGTCAGCTTCTCCCGGTCACGGATCATGTCCTCGACCGTCAACCCGCCGACGATGGCGCGGAGATGACCGGCGAAGACGATGTGCACCCGCTCCGACATCAGCTTCTGCTGATCGAGGAAACGGCGGGCCGCGTTGGCGATCGACACGAAGTCGTCACCCACCTTGAAGATCACCACACCACGGACCTTGAGCGGAATGCCCTGGTGGGTCACGCACTCCACCTGCAACTGCGTCTCGTTGAGGTCCAGCGACAGCTTCCGTACCGCCTGGACGCCCGGCATCACGAGCGTGCCGCGCCCGGTGACGATCCGGAAGCCCATGCCCTCGCCGAGCCCCTCCATCCTGTGGTTGGAACCGGAGATGATCAGCGCCTCGTTGGGCTCGGCGACGCGCCACATGAGTTTGAACAGTGCGATGAGGACGAGGACGGCGACGACCACGCCGCCCGCCACGATGCCGATGGCCATGGGCAGCTCCCCCTTCACCGGAGCCGTGCGGATCCGGTGAAGGGAGTGTGCGCCTCGACGGGCGGGCGCTCAACGCTTCGGTCAACTGTCGTACGCGGCTGTGACATACACGGTGCGTGGAGGGAGATGTTCCATGACCATCACGACCGTTCCGGGATGGATCCGCTCCTTGGCGTCGGCCGCGTACGCGAGGAAGTGCTCGGCACCGCCCCGGATCCGGACGATCACCTCGCCGACGAGGCCGGGCCCGACGGTGCCGGTCACCCGGCCGAGCAGGCCCACCATCGACACGTCGTCCATGACCACACGGTACGTCAGATCCAGCCCTCAAGGGCGGCCATGAACCCGTCGAAATCGTCACGGTGGATCGTGTGTCCGGCGCCGACGACCGTACGGACGTCGAAGCCGCGCTCCTCCAGCATCCGCGCGTTCTCCGCCGAGACCAGGAAGCTGGGGTCGGCCAGCGTGACCAGCGAGGGCACGACGGGCTTGGCGGGCCACAGATCACGGCCCACGCACTCCACGAGCCCGTGGGCGGAACGCTCGTCCCAGAGCCGCATGGTGGCCATCTCGATGTCGAGATCCTCCTCCTCCCAGCGGGGGTTGAACATCGCGATGTGCTCCCGCGCGAGCGACTTCGCCGCGGTGAACAGCTCCGCGCGGTAGCCCGTGTCCCCGGCCGGCAGGTGCCAGGCCGGGTCCACGTACACGGCGCGCCGCGGGGCGAGCCGGTCCACGGCCGCGGCCAGGGTCAGCCCGCCGAGCGAGTGTCCGAGGGCCAACTCGGCCCCGGCGGGCAGGGTTTCGACGAGATCGTCGGCGTAGTCCCCGGGACCGTACCCCTGGGGTCCGGCCGCCCGGCCGCTCGCGCCGTGCCCGCGCAGGTCCACCGCGATCACCCGGTAGCCGCGCTCGGCCAGGGCCGGTCCGACCCGGCGCCAGGTGCGGTGGTCGGACATGATCCCGTGGATCAGGAGCGCGATCCGGTCACCGGATCCCCAGGTACGGGTGTTCAGCAGCACGTCGAAGCCTCTCGCGGATCGGGCGTACGGGTCGTACGGGTGGCCCGACGAGCGTACGGGCGGGTGGGCGTACGGAACCGGCCCGACCCGGCCCGGGGCTCAGCGCACGCCGCGGATCGGACGCACGGCGAGTGCCCCGAGGACCGAAAGCACGGCCGCGATCAGGAACAGGGCCGTGTACCCGCCGCTCAGCGAGACGATGAGCGAGGCGATGAACGGCGCGACGATCTGCGGCCCCGCGTTCGCGACGTTGAGCACGCCCATGTCGCGCGCCGCGTCCTCAGCCTTCGGCAGCACCATGGTGACCAGGGCCGTGTCCACCGCCATGTAGCAGCCGAATCCGAGGCCGTTGACGGCGGCGAAGGCGAGCATCGCGGTCCAGCTCGACGAGGCGGCCGGGATGACCAGCGCGACGGCGGCCAGCGCGGCGGAGGCGCCGACGAACAGCTTGCGGCGGTCGTAGCGGTCGGAGAGCCAGCCGCCCAGGACGGTGGAGACCACCATGGCCACGGCGTTGAGCGGCATGAGGATCGCCACCGCCTCCTCGGGGGAGAGCCCGGCCGGGAGGTCGGTGTGGTCCTTGAGGATGTACAGCTGGAAGCCGGTGACCGCGAAGTACCCGAGGATGAGCAGCGCGCGGCCGATGAACGCCCAGCGGAAGTCGTGGTCCTTGAGCGCGCTGCCGAAGGCGGCGAGCTGCTGCTTCACGGGCAGCGGCGCCTTGGCGGGCATCCGCTCCTCACGGGCGAAGGTGGTGAACAGGACGGCGGTGGCCGCCACGATCACGCCGAAGACCAGGTATCCGGTGCGGTAGTTCTCCGAGAACGCGGCGCCGACCAGCGCGCCGATGGTGGAGCCGATCGGCAGACCGAGCCCGACGGCCGCCGAGGCCTTGCCGCGCGCGGCAAGGGGGACCCGGTCGGGCACGACGGAGGTGATCGCGGCCTGGTAGATGTTCATGACGGCCTGACCCAGACACCAGGCGATGAGCACGAGCAGGATCGTGTTCACGCTGCCGAGCAGGAACATCACCGGTATCGCGAGCAGACCGCCCGCCAGGATCCACGGGTTGCGGCGGCCCGAGCGGTCCGAGAGGGCGCCGGCGACCGGGTTGAAGATCGTCGCGAAGATCGCGGAAACGCCGGAGATCAGACCGAAGTTGGCCACCTTGTTCGCCGGGTCGATGTCCTCGATCTGCAGCGCGAGCAGCAGTCCGGGCACGCCGACGTAGAGCGCGTACATCGCCGCGTTCCCGGCGAGGAGCAGGGGCAGCAGGCCGCGGGTGGGTCGGGGGCCCGACGGGGACTCGACTCCGGTGGTGCCGACTCTTCCGGATGCGGAGGAGGAAAGGGCCACGTTGCCCTCCTGGTGAAGATCGCCCGGTGCGGGGGCGAGGAGCGGAAGTTTCGATAGAGTTACACGTGTCACTGACGCGTGTAAGCACTGTGTAGCACTCGAATCCGGCCATCCGCCAGACTCCGGGCCGGATTGTTCTGGAAAGATGCCGGAGCGATGAGCCAGTCACCCAAACAGTCCGCCGAACGTCCCGTCCCGACGAGCGCCGATGTGGCGCGGCTCGCGGGCGTCTCCAGAGCCACCGTCTCGTACGTCCTGAACAACACGGCGGCCGTACGGATCAGCGAGCCGACCAGGCAGCGGGTCCGCGACGCGGCCGAGGAGCTCGGGTACGTCCCGCACGCCGCCGCCCGCAGCCTGCGCGCCGGTCACAGCCGGATGGTCCTGCTGCCCACGGCGCACGTGCCGATCGGCCCGCTGTACAGCCAGTTCTTCAACGAGTTGCAGTGGGCCCTGCGCCGTCTCGACTACACCGTCGTGCAGTACGGCAGCCTCGGGCTCGAAGGGGACGAGGCCGCGCGCGCCTGGGCGGAGCTGCGCCCCGTCGCGGTGGTCTCGCTGGGCGAGGTCCAGCTCTCCCCGGGCGGCGTGGAGATCCTCAAGCGCTCCGGGGCCAAGGCCGTCATCACCGTCGGCCCGCACCGCGTCGAGGGCGCGCACGCCCTGGTCATGGACCAGGGGCGGGTGGGGCGGGTCGCCACCGAGCACCTGGTGGAGCGCGGGCGGCGCCGGATCGGCGTGGTGATCCCCGAGGAGCCCGGCCTGGAGATGTTCTCCGGACCCCGGCTCGACGGCGCCCGCCAGGCGGTGGCCGGGACCGACGCCACCGTCGTACCGCTGCCGCTGCGCTACGAGGAGGAGGCGGCGAACGCGCTCGCCGGGCGCTGGCGCGACCTGGGCCTCGACGCGGTGTTCGCGTACAACGACGAGTACGCGATGCTGCTGATGCGCGCGCTGCAGGACGCGGGGATCGACATCCCGGGGGAGACGGCCGTCGTCGGCTCGGACGATCTGCTGCTCGGGCGGCTCCTGCGGCCCCGGCTGACGACCGTGGAGATCGACATGGTCATCGGCCGGCACCTGGCCGAGCTGGTCGACAGCGCGGTCCGCGACCCGGACGCCACCCCGGGCGCGCAGGAGCTGATGGCCTCGCGGGTGATCCCCCGGGAGTCCAGCTGACGCAGGGCCTTTCGTCCGGATCAGGTGCAAGGCCCCGGTGCCGACGGCTGCCCGCCCTGTCGTGGCGGGCGCCCGGGGGCTAAGCGGCTTAGCGTCGAAGCATGAGCACTCTGCCGCGGCGTTACGAGATCCTGCTCGTTTCCGAGCACGTGGAGAACCGGGGCGGCGCGTCCGTGGAGGACAGCGCGGTCCGTTCGGCGGTCGTGGAGGCCACGGGCCGGACGGGCGCCTCGGGCTACCCGCGCTACGAGGGGCACGGCATCGCCGCCGACATCGACCCCGAGACGCGTACCGTCGAGGCGCTCCTGGTCGACGGCCACGAACTGGACTACGGCCTGACGGCGCTGGTCCGGCCGGCGCCGGCGGCATGACCAGGTTCGTTCAGCCACCACGTATCGCCCCTCCGCACCGTTGACAGGAATCCACACCGGGCGGAGACTCTGCGCGCACGTCAACGAAGGAAAATTCACCAGGCGAACGCACGGGTGGACGGTCGGCCGAGGAAAACCGTCCCAAGGGCACGTGGGAGAGAACCGATGAGCATCCGCGACGTCTACATCGTCGACGCCGTCCGCACCCCGATCGGCAGGTTCGGAGGCGCGCTCTCCGCCGTACGCCCCGACGACCTCGCCGCCCACGTGGTCAGGTCGCTCGTGGACCGCGTACCCGCGCTCGACCCGGCCCGGATCGACGACGTCTACTTCGGCGACGCCAACGGCGCCGGCGAGGACAACCGCGACGTGGCCCGCATGGCCGTCCTGCTCGCGGGCCTGCCCACCTCCGTCCCCGGCGTGACCCTCAACCGCCTGTGCGGCTCCGGCCTGGAGGCGGTGATCCAGGCCGCGCGCGCCATCGCGCTCGGCGACGCGTCCGTGGCGATCGCGGGCGGTGTCGAGTCGATGTCCCGCGCGCCCTGGGTCCTGCAGAAGCCCGAGCGCGCCTTCCCGGCCGGCCACCAGCAGCTGTACTCCACGACCCTGGGCTGGCGCATGACCAACCCGCGCATGCCCGCCGAGTGGACCGTCTCGCTCGGCGAGGGCGCGGAGCTCGTCGCCGACAAGCACACCCTCACCCGCGAGCAGCAGGACGCCTTCGCCCTGGCCAGCCACCGCAAGGCCGCCGAGGCGTGGGGCAAGGGGCTCTACGACGGTGAGGTCGTGCCGTACCCGGGGGTGGAGCTGACCCGCGACGAGTGCATCCGCGACACCACCTCCATGGAGGCCCTCGCCAAGCTGAAGCCCTCCTTCCGGAGCGAGGGAGGCACCGTGACGGCGGGCAACGCCTCGCCCCTCAACGACGGCGCCGCGGCCCTGCTCCTCGTCGACGAGGAGGGCCTGCGCGAGACCGGTCGCGAGCCGCTCGCCCGGATCCGCGCCTCCGCCGTCACCGGTATCGAGCCGCAGCTCTTCGGGCTCGGGCCCGTGGAGGCCGTCCGGCGCGCGCTGGACAAGGCGGGCCGCTCCTTCGCCGATCTGACGACCTTCGAGCTGAACGAGGCGTTCGCCGCCCAGTCCCTCGGCTGCCTCGCCGAGTGGCCGGAACTCGACCCGGAGATCGTCAACCCGCGCGGTGGCGCCATCGCCATCGGGCACCCGCTGGGCGCCTCCGGCGCGCGGCTCGCGGGCGCGGTGGCCCACCAGTTGGCGGCGGCCGGCTCGGGAACGGGACTCGCGGCCCTGTGCATCGGCGTCGGCCAGGGCCTGGCCCTCGTCCTGGAGCGCTGAACCGCCGGGGCGCTGAACGGACGGAGCGCGACGAAGCGGGGGCGGTACGGGAACTCCCGTACCGCCCCCGCCCGGTGCTGCTGCCGCAGCTCCTACTGCTCCTGCTGCTGCTTCGCGTCCTCGATGGACTTGCGCACCTCGTCCATGTCCAGCTTGCGCGCCTGGCCGATCACGTCCTCGAGGGCCGTCTCCGGCAGCGCCCCGGGCTGCGCGAACACGGCCACGTTGTCACGGACGATCATCAGCGTCGGGATCGAGCGGATCTCGAACGCGGCGGCCAGCTCCTGCTGTGCCTCGGTGTCGACCTTGGCGAAGACCAGGTCCTCGTGCCGCTCGGAAGCGGCCTCGAAGACCGGCGCGAACTGGCGGCACGGACCACACCAGGAAGCCCAGAAGTCGATCAGAACGAAGCCGTTCTCGCTCACGATCTGGTCGAAGTTGTCCTTGGTGAGCTCGACAGTGCTCATGTTTTCTACCTCTCCGGGTCTCCTGGCGGGTGTCCTTCACGGTCCCCTGGGGACTCGCCCCGCACAACCGCGTATCGAGCCGCGCTATTCCGCGCCGCCCCGCGCGTGCGTGGCTTCGGTTCCCCGGGTGCACCGTGCGTGTCCCCTGCGTGCACGCCACGCCTTCCCCTGTGGCCACGGCGCACACCTGCCACCAGACTGGGGCGCATGACACACGAGGTGGAGCACGAGTACGACGTGGTGGTCCTGGGCGCGGGACCCGTGGGCGAGAACGTGGTGGACCGGGCCAGGGCGGCGGGCCTGAGCGTGGCCGTGGTGGAGAGCGAACTGGTGGGCGGCGAGTGCTCGTACTGGGCCTGCATGCCCAGCAAGGCGCTGCTCCGTCCTGCCATCGCCCGATCGGACGCCCGCAAGGTCCCCGGGCTGCGACAGCTGGTCCAGGGGCCGCTGGACGCGGCGGCGGTGCTCGCCCACCGCGACTACTACGTCTCCGACTGGAAGGACGACGGCGCCGTCGGCTGGCTCGACTCCACCGGCGCCCGCCTCTACCGGGGCCACGGCCGGCTGGTCGGCGAGCGGAAGGTCGCCGTCGAAGGGCCCGAGGGCGACCGTCACCTCCTCACCGCCCGCCACGCCGTCGCCGTCTGCACCGGCAGCCGCGCCGCCCTGCCCGACCTGCCGGGACTGACCGGGTCCCGGCCGTGGACCAGCCGCGAGGCGACCAGCTCCAAGGAGGTCCCCGGCCGGCTGATCGTGGTCGGCGGGGGAGTGGTCGCGGCGGAGATGGCGACCGCCTGGCAGGCGCTCGGCTCCCAGGTGACGGTCCTGGTGCGCGGCAAGGGCCTGCTGCCCCGCATGGAGCCCTTCGTCGGCGACCACGTCGCCGACGCGCTCACCGAGGCCGGCGCCGACGTCCGTACGGGAGTGTCCGTCGCCGCCGTCGTACGTGACGGGGGCACCGGGCCCGTCACGGTGGTCCTGGAGGGCGGCGACCGGGTCGAGGGCGACGAGGTCCTGTTCGCGACCGGGCGCAGCCCGCGCACCGAGGACATCGGCCTGGAGACCGTGGGCCTGGAGCCCGGCTCCTGGCTCCCGGTGGACGACACCCTCCGGGTCGAGGGCAGCGACTGGCTCTACGCCGTGGGAGACGTCAACCACCGGGCGTTGATGACCCATCAGGGCAAGTACCAGGCGCGGATCGCCGGAGCGGCCATCGTCGCCCGCGCCTCCGGCGCCTCGCTCCCGGAGAACGGGCGCTGGGCCGCGCACACGGCCACGGCCGACCACGCCGCCGTGCCGCAGGTCGTCTTCACCGACCCCGAGGCCGCGGCCGTCGGGCTCTCGCTCGCCGAGGCCGAGCGCGCCGGGCACCGCGTCCGCGCCGTCGACCTGGACCTCACCTCGGTGGCGGGCGCCGGGCTCTACGCCGACGGCTACCGTGGCCGCGCCCGGATGGTCGTCGACCTGGACCGCGAGACCGTCCTCGGCGTCACCTTCGTCGGGCCGGGCATCGGCGAACTCATCCACTCGGCGACCATCGCCGTCGTCGGAGAGGTCCCGATCGACCGGCTCTGGCACGCCGTTCCCTCCTACCCGACGCTGAGCGAGGCCTGGCTGCGGCTCCTCGAGGCGTACCGGGACGGTGCGGGGACCTCATGAGTCCCGGGGCCCCCGACCTCACCAACGAGTACGACGGTCCCTGCGCGGTCTGCGGGGCGGTCGTACCGGCCGGGACGGGGGTCCTCCGGCACGGCCACGGCCCGTCGGACGGCTGGCAGGTCTTCCATCCGGGGCACGTGCCCGAACCGGCGCCGCCGGCCCGGCTGAACCTGCAGGGCTGGCACCACCGTCGTCTCCTGGCGGTGGACATCGTGTCCACCGGTTACCGGACGGCCGTGGATCGGATCCTTTCCGCGTCGGTGCGGGGCTCCGACGGATATATCGGAGATTGGATCATGGATATTGGATCCAATCTCCGAATTCCGGTATCCGAAGAGGGGGCGGCGCTCGGCGCCGCCGTCGAGCGGGCCCGCGCCGAAGGCGCCCCCGCGCCCCAGGCCCTCGACGAACTCGCGAGCGTCCTCACCGACCACCTCGCCGCGCACGAGGTGCTCGTCGTCTGGTTCTCCCCGTACGTCCTGACCACCCTCCACGCCGAACTCCGGCGCCACGGCCTGGCCCCGCTGACCGAGCGGCTCCCGCAGGGGGTCGCCCCCGTCTGCGACCCCCTGGTCCTGGACCGCCACGCCGACCGCTACCGCCCGGGCCGCCGCTCCCTGCGCGCCGTCGCCGAGTGGTACGGCGTCCCGCACGCCCACCCCGGGGACGCCGCCTCGGACGCCGAGGCCGCTCTCGCCCTGGCCCAGGTGATCGCGGACTCGTACCCCGCCCTCGCCAAGCTGTCCCGGCCGGCGCTCCACACCGAGCAGATCCGCTGGTACGCCGACCAGACCCGCCGCCACCCCGACGCCCCGGACTGGCCCTTCACCGACACCGCGCCCGAACCCTGGGAACCCCCGGGGAACGCGCCCGCACGCTGAGCCCGCTCGCTTCGGGCCCGCTCAGCCGCGCGGCACCAGGAGCGCCGCCGCCGACCGGGCGGCGTCGAGCGCCGGGCGTGCGGCCGGGCCGGACTGCTCGCCGAGGACCACACGGGTACTCAGGCCGTCGAGGAGCGCGAGGAGTTCGGAGGCGCGCGCGGCCACCTCGTCCGTGTCCATCGGCGCGAAGCGGGACTGGGCCACACCCTTGGTGAGCAGGGCCTCCAGATCCTCCTGCCAGCCCCGGTCGAGGTCCCGCTGAGCCTCGCGCAGCGCCTCGTTCGCCGGTATGCGCGCCCAGAGCTCGATCCAGAGCATCCACCGGGGATCGCGCGGGCCGTGCGGCAGATAGAGCCGCAGGAACAGGTCGAGCTTGCGCTCGGCGGTCAGCCGGCGGGCAAGCAGCGCCCGGCGCTCGTCGGCGAGGGCGGCCTCGCTCCAGCGCAGTACGGCGAGCAGCAGCAGGTCCTTGCTGCCGAAGTAGTAGAGGATGTGGCCGCCGCTCGTCCCCAGGCGCTCGGCCAGCGCCGACATGGTGAGCGCCGCGAGGCCGTCCTCGGCGATGGCCGCCATGGCCTCCTCGAGCATCCGCTCCTGGGTGATGTGCCCGTCGCGCCGTCGTGCTGCCCCAGCCACCCGCTCCGCCTCCGTCCCCGTCACCTGACAGGTCACGACTTTAACCGCAGGTCCCGGAGGTCTTGACGCGGCCGTCACCTCTCGCACATCTTGAACCCTGTTCTAAGTTCTAGAACGTCATTCAAAGTCTGGGGAGTGGGCATGCTGCACCAGGAGAGAGCACCGGACACCGGTCGTGACGAGACCTTCCGCGACGGGGGCCCGAAGGGCGAGGCCCTGAAGGACGAGGTCTTCCAGGTGGAGGGCCACGGCATCGACCCCATTCCGGACGCCGAGCGCCACGGCGGCGCCAAGGACCTGTTCTGGCTCTGGTTCGGCTCCAACCTCACCTTCACCTACGTCATCAACGGCGCCCTCGCCGTCGCCTTCGGCCTCTCCTTCTGGCAGGCCACCGCCGTCGTCGTGATCGGCGGTCTCTCCTTCTTCGCGATCAGCGCCGCCGGACTCAGCGGCGTCCGCACCGGCACCGCCACCCTCGTCATCTCCCGCGCCGCCTTCGGCGTACGCGGCAACTGGCCCGCCGGACTGCTCAACTGGATCGTCAGCATCGGCTACACCATCGTCAACACGGTCGTCGGCACCCTCGCCCTCGAAGCCTTCTTCGCCGACCTCGGCTGGGCCGGCGGCCACACGGCCCGCGCCCTCGCCCTGCTCGTGACCCTCACGATGACCTTCGCCGTGGCGCTCTGGGGCCATGCCACCGTCCAGTTCGCCGAACGCTGGATGGCCTACGCCCTCGCCCTCGGCTTCGCCGCCCTGCTCGTCTTCGTCCTCCCGGGCGCCGACACGGCCGCCCCCGCCGAGGTCCCCGGCGTCTCCGCCTGGAGCCTCGCCCTCGTCGTCATGTTCGCGGGCCCCTTCTCGTACGTCCCGATGCCCGCCGACTACACGCGCTACCTGCCGCGCACCACCTCGCTCAAGGCCCTCACCTGGAGCGGCGCGCTCGGCGGCTTCCTCTCCTCCGTCGCCCTCGGTGTCGCCGGAGTCGCCGCCGCGACGCAGACCGACATGACCGACGCGGTGGCCGGCGCCGAAGGACTGCTCCCCGGCTGGTTCCAGCCGCTCTTCCTCGCCCTGGTCCTCGGCGGATCCGTGACGAACTCGATCATCACGCTCTACTCCTCCAGCCTGAACCTCCAGGTCCTCGGCATCCCCTGGACCCGCGCCCGAGCCATCGTCATCAGCGCCGCCGTCACCGCGCTCGGCTCGCTCGGCGCGCTGTTCCTCATCGACTTCACCACCTCGCTGCTCGCCTTCCTCAGCCTCCTGATCATCGTCTTCGCCCCCTGGGGCGGTGTCTTCCTCGCCGACATGGTGCTGCGCCGCTGTACGTACGACTCCGCGGCCCTGCACGCCGGCGAGCACGGCGCCTACTGGTACCGCGGCGGCTGGCACCCCGCCGGCCTCACCGCACTCCTCGCGGGCATGGTCTTCGCCGCCCTGACCTGCGACTCCGAGCTCTGGACCGGCCCCCTCGTCGCCCCGCTCGGCGGCGCCGACCTCACCCTGCTCGGCGCCCCCGTCTCCGCGCTCGTGTACGTCGTCCTCGCGCGCCGCGCCGCCACCCCCGTACAGCCGTAACACCCTTGCCAGGCACAGGAGTTCAGCCGCCATGACCAGCACCCCCATCCCCGCCCCCACCGACCTTGTCCTCACCGGGGCCAGGATCCACACCGTCGACCCCCAGCTGCCCGAGGCCGAGGCGCTCGCCGTGCGCGACGGACGCATCGTGTGGCTCGGGTCCGACGCCGACGCCGCGCGCTGGACCGGCCCCGACACCACGGTCGTCAATGCGGGGGGCCGCCTGGTCCTGCCCGGCTTCATCGACGCCCACAACCACGTACGCCTGGGCTCCGACGACGCCTGCGTCCAACTCGCCGGTGCCCGTACCCTCGACGTGATCCACGAGCGGATCCGCGCGTGGCGGGCGGCCCACCCCGACGCCCCGTGGATCGAGGCCGAGGCCTTCGACTACTCCGCGATCCCCGGCGGCCGCATGCCCACCGCCGCCGACCTCGACCCCGTCACCGGCGACACCCCCGCCCTCGTCCTCAGCTACGACGTGCACACCGCCTGGCTCAACACCGCCGCCCTGCGCGCGCTCGACGTCACCCGCGACCGGACCGACCTGCCCTTCGGTACCGCCGTCACCGACCCCGAGACGGGTGAACCCACCGGATTCGTCAAGGACTTCGCCGTCAAGGGCCTCTCCCGCGCCGGTCACCGCGCCCTGCGGGAACTCGGCGTGCCGTGGGCCTCGCCGGACCGCCAGTACGGCAGGCTCGCCACGTCCCTCGACGACGCCATCGCGTTCGGCATCACCACGGTCGTCGAACCGCAGAACTCCCTGGACGACCTCGCCCTGTTCACGCGCGCCCGCGCCGAGGGCCGGCTCCGCTCCCGGATCGTCGCGGCCCTCTTCCACCCGCGCGGCACCACCGACGCCGAACTTGACGAATTCGAGGCGGCGGCAGAGGAGTTCGCCGACGACCGGCTGCGCGTCGGACCGCTCAAGCTGTACATCGACGACGTCGTCGAGCCCCGTACGGCCGCGCTCCTGGAGCCGTACGCCGGCTGCGGCCACCACCGCGGCGACACCTTCTACCCGCCGGAGGAGTTCGCCGACCTGCTCACCGGCCTCGACGCGCGCGGCTTCCAGTGCTTCGTGCACGCCACCGGCGACCGGGGCATCCGTACGGTTCTCGACGCCGTCGCCCACGCCCGTACCGTCAACGGCCCGCGTGACGCCCGCCACCAGGTCGTCCACGTCGAGTGCCTCGACCCGGCCGACACCCCGCGCTTCGCCGAACTCGGCGTCGTCGCCTGCATGCAGCCCCGCCACGCCGCACCCGACATCGCGGGACCCGGACAGGACTGGGCCGAGAACATCGGCCCTGACCGCTGGCACAAGGCCTGGCCCCTGCGCAGCCTGCACGCCGCCGGCGCGGTCCTCGCCCTCTCCAGCGACTGGAACGTCGCCGAGATGGACCCCATGGTCGGCATCTACACCGCCGTCACCCGCCGCGCGCTCAACGGCGGGGGAGAGCCCTGGACGCCGGAGGAGACGATCGACGTCGCGACCGCCGTCGAGGGCTACACCATGGGATCGGCGTACGCCAACTTCCTCGAGGAGGAGCGGGGTTCGCTGACCGTCGGCAAGCTCGCGGACTTCGTCGTCCTCTCCCGCGACATCCTCCGCATCGACCCGGAGGAGATCCCCGGCACGGTGGCCGAGACCGTCGTGGTCGGCGGCGAGGTCGTTCACGCGCGCGTGGGCGCCTGAGCCCACGCCCGTACCGGCGGGCCCCCGGGACGCGGGAGCCCGCCGGTACGGCGCCGGGGTCAGAGCCGGCCGAGGATCTTCTTCAGCTCGGTGATCTCGGCGGACTGGGTGCGTACGACGTCATCGGCGAGCTTCCTGGCCGTGGCGTCGCGACCGTTCTTCCGCTCGGCCTCGGCCATCTCGACCGCGCCCTCGTGGTGGGCGATCATCAGCTCGGCGAACTTCCGGTCGAAGGCCTTGCCGCGCAGGGCCGCGAGCTCCTTCATGTCCTGCTCGGACATCATCCCGGCCATGGAGCCGCCGGCATCGCCGCCACCGCCGTGGCCGCCGCCGTGCCCACCGGAGGCCGCGGAGCCTTCGGGAGCTGCGGGGGCCTCAGGCTTGCCCCAGGCCTTGAGCCAGGACCGCATGGTCCGGATCTCCGGGTCCTGGGCCTTCTCGACGTCGGCGACGATCTTCTTGACGCCGGCGTCCTCGGCCCGGCCATTGGCGAGCCGCGCCATCTCCAGGGCCTGCTGGTGGTGCGGGATCATCGCCTGGGCGAACGTGACGTCCGCGTCGTTGAACGCGCGGTCGGTGCTGGACGCGGGGGTCTTGGCGGCGTCGCCGGACTCCGTCCCGGCACCGCAGCCGGAGAGCAGCAGACCGGCGAAGACGACGGCGGTGACGGCGCCCGCGCCGCGGGACGCGAGCTTTCGGGCGGAGGGGTTGCTGAAGGCGGACATGTCTGTGGACACCTCGTGTGCTGTGTGAGTGTGCTGTCGGAAAGGCTGAAGGTGGCTTCTGCGGGCAGCACGAGGCGGCCCGCGGCGGCGATTCGGCCTATATCCGCAGGACGGACAGCTGAGCGAGGTCGGGAGGTATGGGCGGCGGGGCGTTCGGGCCCAGCGCCGGCCGGAGGCGGTCGAGCAGCCGGACCAGCCAGTCGGGGTGTCGCCCGAGGGCGGCGAGGACGACCCGGGCGAGGGCCCAGACGCCGAGGACGGCCACGCAGAGCGTGGCCATGTCCCCGTGCGCACCGGAGTCGGGGGCGTCGGAGCCGGAGGTCTCGGAGCCGGGGGCTTCGGTCCCGCCGTGGTGCGCGGGAGCGGAGGCATGCGTCATGCGGTCCGCCCCGCTCTCGGAGGCGCCCTCCGGGTGGCCGACCGCGTGCATCACGAAGACGCCGAGGGCCAGCACGACGACGAGCAGCAGGTGCGCGAGGGCACCTGCCACTCTGAGGTCGCTCCGCCCCACCAGTCCCGTACGCACGCCCCGCACCTCCTGCGAGGAGCCTACAGAACGGCCCCCGGGCTCACTCCGGAAGGTCGCCGCTCATCGCGGCGGCGAGCCGCAGGTGCGGGGCGGCCTCGGCGTGGCGGCCCTGGCGCTCCAGGGTGCGGCCGAGCATCAGGCGGGCGTAGTGCTCCACCGGGTCGCGGTCGAGGACGGCGCGCAGTTCGGTCTCGGCGCGGGAGAGCTGGGCGGAGTGGTAGTAGGCGCGGGCGAGCAGCAGGCGCTGGGCCGTCTGCTCCGGGTGCTCGGCGACGAGTCCGCGCAGGATGCGGGCGGCGGTCATGTACTCCTTGGCCTCGAAGAACAGCTGCGCGCGGTCCCAGCGCTCGGCGGCCGTACCGAACTCGTAGTACGTGTCGTTCACTTGCGCTCCCTAGTGGCGTCCCTACCCTGCCACCCGAAGGGGTGGCACTCGCGTCAACGCCTGAGTTTAGTTGAACATTCCACTACTATTTCGGCGTGGAGACACACCCACGTCGTACCCCGACAGGAATAGGTTGAGCGTCATGAGCAATCTTGATCGTCAGGCCGCCCTCACCGTCTGCGGCGGTCGCGGCTTCGTCGTCGCGGAGCCGGTCCGGGAACTCCTCAGCCCACGTCGCGTCCAGCTCGGCGAGTCGACCGAGGTCCGCCGCCTGCTCCCCAACCTGGGCCGCCGCATGGTGGGCGCCTGGGCCTTCGTCGATCACTACGGCCCGGACGACATCGCGGACGAGCCCGGCATGCAGGTCCCGCCGCACCCGCACATGGGGCTGCAGACGGTGAGCTGGCTCCACGAGGGCGAGGTCCTGCACCGTGACAGCACGGGCAGCCTGGAGACGATCCGCTCCCGCGAGCTGGGCCTGATGACCTCGGGCCGGGCGATCTCCCACTCCGAGGAGAGCCCGCAGTCCCACGCCCGCTACCTGCACGGCGCCCAGCTCTGGGTGGCCCTCCCGGACGCCCACCGTCACGTCGAGCCGCACTTCCAGCACCACGCGAACCTCCCGCAGGTCACCGCCGCCGGCCTCACCGCCACGGTCATCCTCGGTGAACTCGACGGCGCCACCTCGCCCGGCACGACGTACAGCCCCCTGATCGGCGCGGATCTCGCCCTGACGGCGGGCACGGAGACGAACCTCCCGCTGGACCCGGACTTCGAGTACGCGGTCCTGTCGATGTCGGGCGAGGCCCACGTCGACGGCGTCCCGGTCCTCCCGGGCTCGATGCTCTACCTCGGCTGCGGCCGCCGCGAACTCCCTCTGCGCGCGGTCTCCGACGCCGGCCTGATGCTCCTGGGCGGCGAGCCGTTCGAGGAGGAGATCGTCATGTTCTGGAACTGGATCGGGCGCTCGCAGCAGGACATCGAAGAGGCTCGCGAAGCGTGGACGAACGGCACGCTCTTCGGCGAGGTGAAGGGCTACGACGGCGCTCCACTTCCGGCCCCGGAACTGCCCGCGACTCCACTGAAGCCGCGGGGGAGGGTGCGCTGACCAGGGCTGACGGGCCCCGCTGACGAAGGTCGGGCTCTTGGGCTTCGCGGATCGCGGTGTCAGCGGCGCGTTTCCGCATGGTTCACGGTGGCAAGGCGGCGGTTGTACTGGATCACGTCGTACTTCTGGTCACCAGTGACCACGACCTCCGGGCGCGTCGGTGTGGCAGGGAAGAAGTCGTCGGCGCCTACAGGTGTGCGAGCGGCCACGTACGCCTGCCCTTGTGGGAACGCGTACATGCCGAACCGCGTCTGGTCTGACGCGGCCACTCCCTGCGGGTACTCGTCGACGCGAGGGTAGGCCGTCGTGTAGACGGAGACAGACTCCGCCCCACTCGAGGGGCGGACGATCCGCGCGTTCGGGGCGGGGAGGGTGTGGATGCCTGCCGGGTTGTGGATCCATCCCTTCTGCCCACCGAACCAGATGGCCGTCCAGTCCCCTCGCACGTCGGCGACGACGAACTCCTGCCCCCACATCGCGGTGGCTCCCCAGTCGTCGATGCGGTTGGTTGCCGCAGCTCCGTCCGGATGGAGTGCGCGATCGGATACGAGCGGGGCATCGTCGCCGGGCGCCGAGCGGACGTAGAGGAAGTTCGAAGGCTGGGTCTGGGTATGGCACTTCGGATCGCACACCGTAACCGTCTGCGAGTTCTTGCCGTATTCCGGGGCGATCATGACCGCCTGTCCGATGCCGATGCTCTCCCCTCCGGCTCCTCCCTCCGCCCGGAGTTTCGGGACGGCATCGCCATCGGCATCAGCACCAGCATCGGCATCGAGGAGAGCCATGAACTTCTCCCAGTCCCAGTAGGGGCCGGGGTCCCAGTGTGCGTCCGGTGCGCGGGCCGGACTCGGTGGGAGGACGTTGTCGTGTCCGATGATGTGCTTGCGGTCCAGTGGGACGTCGAAGCGCCGTGCGAGGTAGACCACCAGCGCGGCAGTCGCCTTGTACTGGGCCGGGGTGAACCAGGTGGGACCCTGGGCGGCGTACCCCTCCAGTTCGATACCGACGCCATGCAGATTGACCCAGTAGTTCCCGGCGTGGAAAGCGATGTCCTTGGTGGCAACCATCTGGGTTGCCTCACTGCCGTCGGCCTTCATCACGTAATGCGCGGAAACCCCGCTGGACGGGTCCTGAAACCAGCTGATTCCCGCATCGTAGGGCCCTTCGATGTCATGGATGACGATGAAGTCGACGTCGATGCCATGGGAGTTCCGTGTAGCCACCTGGTAGTTCGAGGCAGCAGCGGGCACGAACCGGCAGTTCAGCTCGCCGGGGCACTCCGGCACCGCCGCGGCGGGAAGCGTTCGCAACCTCAGGGAGGCGAGTTGTGACTTCGAGGGACGGACCTCCGGCCGCTTCGACAGCGACACCGTCTGGCCGTCCTCGCGCACCCGCTGCTGACCGGTGCGGATCACCGTGAACACGCCATCGGCGAACCGTCCGGCCGTCGCGGTGTCGGCGGCCTGGCTGTACCGTGCCACAGCCCCGTACCAGCTGCCTGGGTCCGGCGAGAACTCACGGGTGATCTGCCGTTGATACGAGGCGAGGAGAGCGGCGCCTCCTCGGAGGTTCTGCAGCTCGTCCCTCTTGAGCGTCTGGGGTGCGACGCCGATCATCGCGGCGGCGGCCTGCAAGGTGTGCTCGGAAGGGTCGTCGGTGCCCGTGGCATCCACCGGCCCTTCGCCCGGGCGGTGGGCGTACGTCTTCCCGGACGTCGTGTCGGTCAGGTGCATCGGGCCGTAGCCGCCCTTGGTGCTCGGGCGGCCATGGTTGCCCTCCCACCAGGAGGACTCGTAGCTGACGCCCAGAAGGACTTCCTTCGGCACTCCGAACTCTGCTGCCGCCTGTTCCGCCGCCCGCTCGAAGCCACCCGGTGTCACTTCGGACGGGCGGGCGTTCCCAGCGGCGGCGCAGCCCCAGATGAGGGCTACCGTCACACCCGCCGCGCTTAGACCCCGTCGTGCCCTTCGTCTTCTGACCACACCATGTCCCGTTTCGCTATGACGGTCGGAGCTTGTCTTCGAGGCCGGTCCTGTGGCCGCCACAATCCCTTGGGCGACAGCTTCCTGGTCCGACCGACACGCCCAACACACGCGGGCCCGTCACCGCACCGGAGCAGTTGACGCAAGGCATGGCGGTGACGTGCCGATCGGGAAATCCACGCCCGTCCCACTCCTGTCCCACGACCGCCCCTCCCGCCATTGACCCGGGCGCTACGCCGATCGGGTGAACACCGAGACGTAGAACTTGTTGCATATGCCAGGATCCTGCGTTACTGGATCTATTCCAACCAATGGGCAGCCCGTACCGCTCGGGAAGCGTGGTGCTGGAGTTTCCTGTCGCTTTCCACACGTGGGGAGAGCGCAGGTACGCCGGGGTCACGATGGGCACCCGAGAGGGGTTGGATCGCCAGTCGGTGCCGCTTGTGCGGTGCCGACTGGTTCTTTTGTGAGCCGATGTGTGCCGACCTGACGGAGGCCGACGGCGTGCGCCGGTGGTACCCAGGCCCTTTGGTTGTCGCATTTACGACTGTCTCAAATGACGCCTTGTCAGAGAGCGCTTGCTGTGGGGTACTTGAGGCAGCGAACCGGTGGGCCGCCCATCCCAGACCGGGGATTTCGATAAAGGGCGGCGCCTGCCGGTTCTTCCTTTGTGTGCCCACGAGGGAACTCCTTTGAGCAGGCGGCACGGTTCAGCCGTCCGTCCTCCCGTGAGGTCTTCCGCTAAAGGCGGCCCGGCCCCCAGGTTTCGCTGCGTCCGCAGTCCCAGTCCTGTGAGCGAGGGAGTCTCTCCATGCCTATTTCTCCGAACCAGGGATCCACCGGCGGTGGCACGCTGGTGACCATCACCGGCACGAACCTGGCCGGCACCACCGCCGTCACCTTCGGCACCAAGCCGGCCACCGCCGTCACCAACGTCTCACCCACCCAGGTCACGGCCGTGTCGCCCTCGGGCGCCGGCAGCGTCGGGGTGACCGTGACCACCGCGGGCGGTACGAGCAACCCGATACCGTTCTTCTACGTCGGGGCCCCGTTCAAGTCCTCGCTCGGGCCGACGTCGTCCGGCCCCCTGGCGGGCGGCAACACGGTCACGATCAACGGTGTCGGGCTGGCGACGGCCACCAGCGTGTCGTTCGGTGCCAACTCCGCCACGCCGACCGTCGTCTCCGACACCCAGCTCACCGTCGTCGTGCCGGCGGGCGCGGCGGCCGGTCCCGTCGGAGTGAGCGTGACCACGGCGGGTGGAACGAACAACGGTCTGTCCTACACCTACGTGGACGTTCCCACCGTCACCGCCGTCACGCCCGCCTCCGGTCCGACGTCCGGCGGTACGGGTGTGACCATCACGGGGACCAACCTCGGCACCACCGGGTCGGTCACCTTCGACGGCGCCCCCGCGCCGTTCACCGTGGTGAACTCCACCACGGTCTCGGCGGTGACCCCGCCCGGCACCGCCGGTGCGGTCGACGTGGTGGTGACCAACCCGGCGGGCTCCGACACGGAGGTCGGCGCGTTCACCTACGTCGCGCCTCCGGGGATCTGACCGTCGTCCCCGCTGCCGCCCGGTCCTCACCGGGCGGCAGTCCGCCTTGGCCACTGCTTTCCGAGCGGTGGTTCTCGCCCTTTCCCCCGGCCGACCGCGTGTTCCTCGGCGAGCGGGCGGCCTTCATCCGCCGACGCCTGGGGCACGGCGGTCTCTCCCGGCCCGGACCGGACATCCGCGTCACCCTGGGCTTCGCCCAGGCTGTCATAGGAGCATGCTCATGCCGCCCACGATCAGCACCATCAATCCTTCGCAAGGGCCCACCACCGGGGGTACCACCGTCACTCTCACCGGCACCGGGATGACAGGGTCCACGGCCGTACGGTTCGGCAGCACCAACGCGACCTCGTTCGTCGTGAACTCGGCCACCCAGATTACGGCTGTCAGCCCGCCCCGCGCCGCGGGCGCGGCCGCGGTGATCGTCGTCCATCCGACCGGCAACAGCAATTCGGTGACGTTCACCTATGTCGTGGCGCCGGTGCCGGTGGTCACGAGTGTGGCGCCCAGCAGCGGTCCGACGTCGGGCGGCACCAGCGTCACCCTCACGGGAACCGGGTTCACCGGGGCCACGGCGGTCACCTTCGCCGGAGTCCCGGCGACGTCCTTCGTGGTGAACTCGGCCACCCAGATCACCGCCGTCACACCGGCGGGAAGTGCCGGTGCCGCGGTGGTGACCGTCACGACACCGGGAGGCAGTAGCGCCCCGGACGCCTTCTTCTTCTATGCCGCGCCTCCCGTCCTCACCGGTGCCGCCCCAGCCCAGGGGCCGGCGGCCGGTGGCGTGATCATCACACTGACCGGGAGCAATCTCCTCAACGCCAGTGCCGTACGGTTCGCGAGCACCAACGCCGCGTCCTTCACCGTGGTGTCGGCGACACAGATCACGGCCACCGCCCCTGCGGGGACCGGGAGTTCACCGATCACGGTGGTCACCCCCGGCGGCACGAGCAACCCCGTCGCCTTCACCTATGTCGCCGCGCCCACCCTGACCTCGCTGGTGCCCAGCAGCGGTCCGACGTCCGCGGGCACCGTGGTCACCCTCATCGGCGCGAATCTGGCCTCGGCCACGGCTGTCTCCTTCGGTGGCACGGCCGTGCCGTTCACCGTCGTGTCGGACACGCAGATCACGGCTGTCGCACCCGCGGGAGCAGGAGGGCCTGTCACCGTGACCGTCACCACGGTGGGTGGCACCGGTCCCGGGCTGACCTACACCAGGGTGGCCGCGCCAGGGATCTGACACGCGGACGGATGGGAAAGGAGCCGCCGGAGATACCTCGTTCGGCCCCGCGGATCGCTTTCGCGCTCGAATTCCGATGACCTTTTCGGCTGCTGATCCAACCAGGCTATTTCGGGCACCGCCTCCCTGGAAGGCGCAGGAGATCCCCATAGCGTGAACCGCCATGGCACCCGCACCCTGCGGGACCTGCGACAGATCAAGGAGCCGAACCGGTGACATTCACACCACGCAGAGGGAGACTCGTCGTCGCCACAGCCATGGCCGCGGTGCTGGGCCTGGCCTCGCCGGCCTGGGCCGTACCGTCGGAAACCACAGTGACGGCCACTCCCCAGACCGCCCAGGTGGGCGCCACGGTGCAGCTGACGGCCACGGTCGACTGCACCGGCGACCCCACCGGCGGAGTCGGCATGACGTTCTTCGCCGGCACCGACGACCTCGACACCGTGCCCGTCAACGCCAACGGCCAGGCGAGCATCACCACCACGTTCAACACGGTCGGCCCGCACACCATCACCGCCTCCTACAACGGCAACTCGGAGTGCGACGCCTCCAACAGCACCACGACCGTCCAGGTGACGGCCGCCCCGACGCCGCCGGACCCGACCCCCGGCCTCTGCCTCCTCGCCTGCGGCGGACTGATCAACTTCTCCACCGGCGACATCAACAACACCGTCAACATCACCAAGTACGAAACCCAGCCCCACCGGCAGTCGCACTAGACCCACCACTGCACATGACGACGACTCAGAATCGCGGGAACGCCCCGTAGTTGAAGGCTTCCGGTGCGGAACTGTCCCAGACCGCGCCGGAGGCCTTCAACCTCGATGCCGCAGCTGCCTCGTGCACGTGTGTGGCTCAGGCCGAGACAGGACCGCGGGACAGTGCTGTGCGCAGGGCGAAGACGCCGAGCAGGCCCCCTGCCGCGAACCGCTGGGCGGTCATCACACGGGGCCGGGCAGCCAGAAACCCCGACACCCGTGCCGCGCCCAGCATGATCAGAGCGTTCACGGAGATCCCCACGATGATCTGCACACTGCCGAGCTGCAGCAGTTGCGCCCAGGCCGGACCCGCCTGCGGATCCATGAACTGGGGCAGAAGGGCGGCGTACATGAGAGCGATCTTGGGGTTGAGCAGGTTGGTCAGGAGCCCCATCGAGAACAGTCGGGCGTCGGAGACGGGAGGCAGGTCTTGGGCGGGGGCGAAGGGTGAGCGGCCACCGGGCTTGAGCATGTCCCAGGCCAGGTAGGCCAGGTAGGCGGCCCCGGCGAGCTTGACCACCGTGAACGCCAGCGGTACGGCGGCGAACAAGGCGGACAGGCCGGCGGCCGCGGCCAGCAGATAGCACAGGAATCCCACGGCGGTCCCGCTCAAACTCACCAGGCCGGCCCTGCGGCCTTGGGTGATCGCGCGGGAGGCGAGGTGGATCATGTTCGGTCCCGGAGTCAGGGCCATGCCCAATTCGACCAGGGCCACTCCACCCACTGCGGCCAGACTGATCACTGTCAACTCCCCATCGTTTGCTGGGTACCCGGTACCCGGCGTGGGCGCGCC
Source organism: Streptomyces sp. NPDC058579 (assembly GCF_042718575.1). Classification (NCBI taxonomy): domain Bacteria; kingdom Bacillati; phylum Actinomycetota; class Actinomycetes; order Kitasatosporales; family Streptomycetaceae; genus Streptomyces; species Streptomyces sp. NPDC058579. Next base: position 73,052 of record NZ_JBHXPI010000018.1, on the reverse strand, counting down.
CGACGGTGACGGACGGCTGCAACGCATCGGCAGTGCCTGCGTCGTCTGCCTCAGGATACGGCCCTGCCGTTCGGCTTCTCCGAGCACCTCACGCCAGCCGGCAATGGCAGATCCACGGCTGGTACTGAGAACACCAAGCTGACCACCGGCACCGAAGACAAACGGCGGGCCGCCAGGTGAGAGAGGCTTTCAGGCGACTGTCCGAGAAGGGCGAGGCCCCTCGCGGCCCAGGAGCCAGGTCAACAGCGGACCTGCCATGGCGGTCGTCACCAGCGCCATGACGACTATGAGTGAGTACAGTTCCCTGCCGAGGATGCCCAGTTGCAGGCCTACGTTCAGGACGATGAGTTCGGTCAGGCCGCGGGTGTTCATGAGCGTGGCCAGTGCGGCGGACTGGCAGACCGGCATCCGGTTCAGGCGGGCTGCGGCGTACGCGCCGACGAACTTGCCGCCGACGGCCACCAGAAGGATGAGCGCCATATCGCCGAGTCGGACCACGCCGAGACCCGAGAGATCGACCTGTAGGCCGGAGACCAGGAAGAACACCGGCAGCAGCAGCGTGCCGCTCACCTGGCCGAGGCGGTCGTGCACTTCACCGCGCAGCCGCTCGGTATCGGCACGGGGGAGGATGACGCCGAAGAGGAACGCACCGAAGATGTAGTGCAGTCCCAGCCACTCGGTGGCGGCGGCGGACAGCAGCAGACCCGCGAGGATGCAGGCGAGCGTGGTCGGCGTCTGCCCGTGTCTGGTCCGCTGGACCGCGATCCGGCGTAGCAGAGGGCGCAGGGCGAAGAGCATGCCCAGCAAGTAGGGGATGGTGAGCAGGATCCTCCACTGCTCCGGGCCGGCCGACTCGCTGATGGCGACCGTGGCCGCGAGCAGCGCCCAGGCGAGGACGTCATCGATGGCGGCGCAGGCCAGCGCCATCACACCCAGCGGGGTGTGGGCCATGTCCCGGTCGGTGAGGATCCGTGCCAGTACGGGGAACGCAGTGATCGACATGGCGATGCCCATGAAGAGCACGAACGCCACTTTGTTGTCGGTGCCGTGGTCGTGCATCAGGTAGAAGGCCAGGGCTGCGCCGAGTCCGAAGGGCAGCACGATGGAGCTGAGGGAGACGGTTGCGGCGAGCCTTCCGCTGCCTCGGATCAGGGTGGCGTCCCACTCCAGGCCGACGAGGAACATGAAAACGGCGACACCGACTGCGGCCAGGGCGCTGAGCAAGGGCCGGATGGTGTCGGGGAAGAGGGCTTCGCTGACTGCCCCCTGGAAGAAGGTCGGCCCCAGTGCGACGCCGGCGAGCACTTCGCCTATGACCGCCGGCTGGCCCAGGCGTCGGGCCAGCGCACCGAGCAGGCGCGCCAGGAGGACTATGACAGCGAGGCCTGCAAGGAGTGAAGTGGTCTGTTGCGGGTCCATGCGTCCGTCTCCACCCTTGATGTTCGGCTCGTACGGGCGGCAGCGCGGTGAGGGCATGCTGCGTCGGCAAGCGAGCTGAACTGTGGGGCGGAGCCGGTCCTGGCTGTCCACCCTTCCCGCGGAACTGCCAAGAGCGACGCAACGTCAGCTGCTCCACGAAGGGGTTCACGGCTGAAGGCCCCCGGCTCGGGACTTTCAGCCCGGCAAGTCGGATTCTCACTGGCCCAGTGGCGGACCCGGCAAGGAGATACCCCGTTGACCAACTGACGTTCCGTCAAGCACGAAAAGCCCCACATCCACTTATAGGCCCTTCGATTGTGTTGTCAAGTTGCTGCTTCAGCAGGCGAGTTGGCTGTTCTGCCAGCGGCAGAACAGCAGCCGGACCGGGTTCGACGATCACTACAGTTCAGTCTCATGACGACGATTACGACGCGTGCGGTCGAGTATCCGGCCGACGGCTTGACGATGATCGGTCACCTCGCGCTCCCGGCCGGTGTCGACCGGCGGCCCGCGGTGCTGCTCGGACCGGAGGGCATGGGGCTCAGCGACGTCGAGCGCCGCCGGGCCGATGCTCTCGCCGAACTGGGATATGTGGCGCTGGCTTTCGACCTTCACGGCGGGCGCTATTTGGGCGACCCCGAGGAGATGCTGGCCCGATGCCTGCCGCTGCTCGCTGATCCCGACCGGATGCGGGGCATCGGCCATGCGGCGCTCGACGTGTTGCGCACCGAACCGCGGACCGACCCCGGCCGGATCGCCGCCGTCGGCTACGGCACCGGGGGCGCCGTCGGGCTGGAACTCGGGCGCGGCGGCGTCAGCCTGCGCGCGATCGGGACAGTCAACGCACTGACCACGGGCCGACCGGGCGAGGCCGCGCGCATCCGCTGCCCGGTGTGGGCCGGGGTCGGGTCGGAAGACCCGATCATGCCGCCCGCCCAACGGGACGCGTTCGCTGCCGAGATGCAGGCCGCGGGCGTCGACTGGCGCCTCACGGTCTACGGCGGCGCCTTGCACGCCTTCCACCACCCGCCGGTCGACCACCCCGTGGTCCCCGGCGTCGGCTACCACCCACGGCACGCGCAGCGAGCCTGGCACGACGTCGTCGACCTGCTCGCCGAGTGCCTGCCCGTGACGGAGGATCTGGGGGCATGACCCAGGTCAGCATGCCGGCGCCCGGCCTGGTCGGCGCCGGGCACTGACAGTCCCCTCTCCTCAAGTCCACACAGCACAACCGCATTCGGGCGGATACCCGATCGCGGAACCGCGTTCGCAACTGCCGCAGTGAATGCCTGCAGGGGGCCTGTCGTTGGTTTCCGGCGTGCACTGGGCGGGCATCTCCCGCTCTGGAGCACCGCTAGGGACCCTTCCCCTGCGATGGTCGTACCCAGCCGTTCGCTGCGCGTGGATCACCTGTCGCATGGCGGGCGGGACGGGGTCTGTCGTAGCGGCAAGCCCGGGTGGCGAGCCAATGTGCCGGCGGAGAAGTTCCGCGTGTCGCGCCCGTCACGGTCCGGACGGATCTCGAACTCCAGTGGAGGACGGGAAGGGCTCTGTGAAAAACTACAATGATCTCGCCGAAAGGCATCGGGACAGGATTCCAGGAGAATTCAACCGATGGGTCAGGCATTTCGGCATCCAAGAGGAGATCGCGCCGATCCTCTATACAGTTGCCACCTGGGTCAAGCACTGTTCATGGCCTGCCGCGTCAGAGGAGCAACGCGCACTTGCCTGCATGGATCTGGCAGTGTCCTTCTTCTATCTCGATGACTATCAGCACGAGGACTATCCCGAGCTGTTCAGTGAGTTCAGGAGAAATCTGACAGGTGAGCAAGCGCGCTCGACCAGGCCGATTGTGCACGCTCACGCCGACCTGATTCGACGGCTGCGCGAATCCCGTCAATCGATGGAAAAATTCATCGAACTCCGCGGACAACTCCTCGACGAGTATCTGCTGCGAAACTCCGTCATGCGCGGGACGGCCTCTGCTGACTTCGATCGGTACTGGCAATGCCGGCTCGTGACAATTTACGTCCAACAGTGGATGGAGCTTTGGTTCCTCATCTGGGACTTCCCGCTCGCTCCCGAGGAGCACAGCAGTCCGTTGCTTCATAGTGCCATGCAATCAGCGACAGTCTTCTACTTTCTGGGCAACGACCTTTACTCGTACAAGCGAGATGCCGCGAAGGGTGAGCCCAACCTCGTATGCCTGTGGCGGTATCAGCACGCCGTCAGCACAGAGGAAGCCGCGTCGGCTATCGATCGAATGCGCCGCGAGGCGCTGGATCGCTTCAACAAGGCCTTCACGGTCCTGACCGGGGAAAGATCACCGGAAAATCTGAAGCAGTGCGGCCATCTGTTGCAGCATCTCGTGAACCAGGCAACGACAGCTCGTCATGACAACCCTGAACGCTACGTCAAGCCTGATCAGCTGCTGAATTCTGAGGTGCAGCCTCCGTGAACTTCGCTGAATGACTGCTTCGAACACCTTGGGTCAGTGACTCTTCTGGCAGCTCAAGGAGGGCACTCTCGTGATGCCATCTGGAGAAGCGGTGCCCGTTTCCAGGCTGTGCCGTGATGCGGTGGAACGGGGGTGGGAATACTTGCTCGGTGAAGTCCAGGGAACCGGGCTGCCTTCTGCCCTGGTGTCACTGGATCCTGGGTTCAGGGATCCCTTCGCTGGGGAAGAGGCGCGAGACCAGGTGCGCCGATGTATCGGAAGGGACATCGGCTTCGGGCTGCAGAGTGAGGCGTTCACGGCTATGCAGGGGCTCGCCCTTCTGAACGCTTCGGCGGTGCACAGAAATAGCGTTAGTGCATGCCTGGCTCGTGAGGTTCAGGCAAGTCGGCGAGGAAACCGATTCGCCTTCTTTCCAGCCATGACGTCGTTCGCCGCTGACACTGACTGCACCGCCATCGCTGTCTTCGGCCTACAGCGCCATGGCCTGCTGCCCGAACAGGAAGTCCGTGCATGTGTCCGAGAGCTGCTGCAAGCGGCGGCACCCATCCATGCGAATGCACCTGAAACTCGCCCTGACACCTTGATGGTCTACTGGGAAGACGGGAAGGAACCCGACGCCGATCCGCGTGGCTAAAACAGGATGCGGTGGTCTGCGCCAACGCCCTGCACACGATCTTCCTAGTCGGGTCCCAGAGTTCCGATGACGATCGGGTGATTACGGCCACCATGGACTACGTGCGGGACCACCTCAGATCGCGGCAATGCCTGCACGGGACGCGCTACTACCCGACGATCGAGGCATTCCTGCACGCTGCGGCTCGCCTTTACGCCCGGTACCCAGACCACGCTGAATGCCTGGGAGATGCCTTGGGGGCGGCTGTTCGTGAACAACTCACTCAGCACGTTCGGCACCCCCGCAGTCCTCTCGACCTGGCGCTGTGGATCCTCGCTGCCGACTGCATGAGGATCGGGGAGGGCCAAGAGGACCGCAGGGTCTGCCTGGCACGCAGCCAGCAATCCGATGGGTCCTGGCCCCCTGCTGCCTACTTCCGCTTGGGGCGCCTGCCGGTGTACTTCGGTTCGCCCCACCTCACCACCATGTTCGCGCTTGCCGCCCTGACGCAGGAACACTCAGGCGGCGGGGGCGGACAGTTGGTCGAGTAGGTCGCCTACGGCCGGTCGGGTGCGGTGCGGCGCGAAGCGCTGGCCGTACTGGCGGGCCAGGCCTGGGGGCAGTTGCCCGGTCAGGGCCGTGGCGCGGTGGGCGCTGCGCGTGGCCGCGTCGACGTCTCCCAGGGCCAGTTGGACATCGACCACGTAGAGGAGGCGCCGAGCCGTGTAGGGGGAGGCGGGGGCGTGGTGCGGGGTGTGGTCGAAGAGCGAGGCGAAGCAGGGCAGGGCCTTGCGGGGCCGGCCCATATAGAGGAAGGCGTTGCCCTGACCGATGTCGAGGTACGTCTCGTCGACGATGGTGTCGGCGGGGGCCGTGGCGGGCCGCTCATCGGGGGTGTGCCGCTCGAACGCGTCGCGGGCTTGGCCGAGGGCCCGGTCGGTGGCCGTGGGTTCGTTCAGCCGGGCCAGCGCCAGCGCCTCCTTGACGTGGAGGGACACCGCGAACGTGCCGGAGGGGCGCTGGACGACGGCGCGCGCCGCGTGGGCGAGCTGGAGCGCGTCGTGGGCGGCGCCCGCGATGAGGTGCCTGATGGCCAGTTGCGACATGTAGGTCGCCACGTGCCGTCGCGAACCCGCGGCCGTCGCGGCTCGGATCGCGGCGAGGTCGTACCGCTCGGCCCGTGCCTCTTCCCCCAGCGTGCTGCTGAGCCATCCGCAGACGGTGGCGGCGCGTGCCCCGAGGAGGAGGAGCCTGGCACCGGTGGCACCGTCGTACCCGCCGTCGGCCAGGAGGCCGGTCACCTGCTGGTACTCGGTCCTGGCGGCGAGGTAGAGGGCGGGGAGGGAGACCGGCGCCCCGTTCTCGTAGCGTTCGAGCGCCTGTGTGCGGGCTTCGAGCCAGCCGAGCGCCTCGGGGGTCACCCGGTGGCCTTCGCGGGCGGCGGGCGGCCGGGGCGGGGAGGCGAGCGCCGCGAGTGCGTGGCGGATGTGGGAGAGCAGCGTGCCGCCGGTGACCGTGAGGCCGTGGCGCGGGCGCGCGTGTGCGGTCCGGGCTCCGGCCATCCCGCTGAGGTAGTCGGTCCCGACGTCGGCGCCACAGCAGCGGGCCAGTTCGACGGCCAGGTCCGCGGGGCGTTCCGGGTCGGGCTCGTCCAGGAGTTCACGGGCGACGACGAGGGCGTACGCGGTGCCGGCGAGGCCGGTCATGCCGCCGACGGAGACACCCATGGCCGCAAGGTGCCCGCCCCGCAGCTGCTCCTCGACGGGGTCCAGGACCCTGCGGGCCGCGTCGGCGAAGTCGGACCGGCCGGTCGCGCGGGCCAGGCCGGCCAGGACCAGGGCGGGGCCGGGACTGCCTCCGTACAGGTCGAATCCGAGGGTGCCCGGGCTCCACTGGCTCTGCGAGTCGGTGGTGACCTGCGGGGCTATCCAGGTGGCCGGGTGGCGTGGATCCGTACTGGCGACCAGCGTCGTCAGCAGGTCTTCGCCGATGCGTTCGGCTTCCCCCAACAGGCGTGGGCGCCCTACTCGGACGGCGGGCAGGCCGGGCGCCCTCAGCGGTGCGAAGCCCGTCTCCTCCTGGTCCGTGGGGAGTTTGCTGACGAAGGAGTAGTCGATCAGGCGCAGCTCGCGCGCGATGGTCTCGTCGTCCAGGGCGTGGATACGGGCCCGTACCGTCTCCAGCGGGGGTTCGGTGAAGGCGTCGGCGCGCACCACGCGCCCACCGGCGTGCAGGGCCCGGCTCCGGGCCGAGTAGGAGAAGTAGGGGATGTCACCTTCGCCCATCTGTCGGACTTCCTCGTCCGCGAGGGCGAGGTTGTCACCGGTGCGCAGCACGGCGCGGTGCAGGACGGCGGCGCGCACCTGAGGGTCGGCCAGCGCGTCCGGGTGCGTGGCCATGCGCAGCAGCTGGGCGTAGAAGATGGTGGCCTGGTTGACGTGCCGGAACCGGGCGTCGCCGAGGCAGGTCTCGATGGCCGCCATCACTTCGTCACGGTGGGCGGCCGCGAACTCCAGGACACGGCGGAACTCCGCCTTGATGGCGTCGCGTTGGGCCCCCACCGGCAGTTCGGTGGCCCGCCCCACCGACAGGTTGGCGTTGGCCGCGGTGGTGTGGGTGTTCACCATCGTCAGGGACATGTCGTCGCGGCCGGCGTTGTTCAGGCTGAGGGATTTGTACGGGGCGCGCTGGCCGCTGTCGTAGCCGATGGCACCGATGTCCAGGCCGGGGCCGGTCTCCCCGGCCCGTACGACCAGGGGGAGGAGGCCGGAGCCGATGATCGACTCCTGGAGGGCGAGCGCACCGATCTTGGAGGCCGCACCGTCGTCGTACGCCGCGGGGGCGTTCAGACGGGGTGAGAGCAGGGTCTCGGTGTCGATGACCACCGGCCCGGCCGCGCACGACACCACGTTCTCGAAGTGGATGTCGGTGGCCTTCAGAAGGTGGAGGACGCCGGCGATGGTGCCGATGCGGGCGAAGTAGTCCCGCTGCTCCCCGCGGTACGCCTCGGTGGGTACGTAGGACGCGAAGCCCCCCTGCGCGGTCGGCAGGATCCGCACCGTGGGCAGGTCGGTGCCCAGGCAGCCGTTGATCCAGGAGACGAAGTCCTGGTAGCCGGCCTCCGCGTCCATGGGATGCGGCTTGTACAGCACGCGGCCGCCGCCGCTGAAGGCGATCTGCGCGACCGAGGTGCCGCCGTTGTGGGTGTCGCCCTCGCCGAGCGAGATCCGAGTGACCGCGACCGGTCCCAGAGGGGCCGGAAGGAGGTCCGCGACCTGCGCCGCGTGGTCGTCCACCTCGGCGAGCACGCGCAGCACGTAGTGCGCGGACGCCCCGACCCGTCGGTCGACGGTCTGGAACAGACCGGGGTAGGAAGTGTTCAGGCTGCGGTGCCCGGCCTCACTGTTGGTCCACCGGCGGAAGGCCGCGTAGCGCTCCTGCGTCGTGCGGCCGTCGAGGAGGCCTCGGGAACGGCGCTGGTAGAGCTCCTCGACCAGGGTCCGGATCAAGGTCCTGCAGACGAGGTCCCTCTGGTTGGCCATGAAGTCGACGACGATCGTGTTGTCGCCGGCCACCACGGCCGAGGACCGGACGCCCTCGCGGACCAGGTCCGCCCAAGGCTCGACGAAGTGTGCGAAGTAGTCGTGGAAGAGGCCGTCGGTGTCGAGAGCCGGATCGTAGGCGGACGGGGCCGGGACCGCCGGTTCGGCGCTCCGGTCGCCTTCGTCGCGGGGGCCGGGGCCGGTGTCGGTGCCGGCGCCGCGTCCGGGGACGGCCCGCAGTCTCGCTTCGACCTGCTGGACGAGCTCGGGCGAGGACAGCTCGGGAAGGTACGTCCGCAGCAGCTCGGATATGACGTGGTCGTCGTGGCTCTTCATGAATACCGGGTCCAGGGCGAGGGGATGGGGTGGCGCCGGGACGGAAGGTCCCGGCGCCGAGCGGTCACTTGCAGTTGCTCTGGCACTCGGAAGTGGCCGTGCAGAAGTTGCCCTTGTTCCCCAGGACGTAGCTGGCGCCGTAGCAGCCGAGGGTGGACACGACGGTGCCCCAGCCCTGACCGGCGGCGACCGCGTCCAGGTTCTGGTCGTGGATCTCTTCGAGGATTCCGGCGTTCGGGTTCGCCATCAGGCTCACACCCTTTCGAGCAAGCGGACTGCCGGGACCCGTGGGGCCCGACCGCTCCGCAGCGATGTTGACTCCCTGAACACTAGGAACGCGGAGCTCCACGCACCCCCGCCTGCGGGCGGGTTGGCGCCGGGCCCGCACCTCTCCCGCAGACGGGGCGGTGCCACCGGTGCGCGGCTTCGAGGGATCCCGCGCCGCACCGGAAGTAGGCTGACGCTCGCCCTGTCAGCTGCCGTGACCGGCAGGCGGAGGGTGCCGGTGAGGGAGGGGACGGGCATGTCGTCGGGGAACGAAGCATGTGCTTGGCTGCTGCTGTGTCCCGGGCTCAGCCGGGGCGGCGCGGACGGTGGTGCCGGCAGTAGCCCGGGCCCGGTCACGTCGTCGCTCATGGCCGCATTCGCCGAGGAGCTCGGGCACCAGGCCGCGGTTGTCCACAGCCGTCAGTTGGTTCTGGGCGTGGCAGGCGGAAGGCTCACCCTTGCCGACACCAGCGGGCGACCCGTCCCCGCGCCCGCTGTGGCCTACGCCCGCCTGTCGACGCCCCAGCTGTCACCTGACAGAGAAGTCACCCTCCTTCGGCACCTGGCCGCCATGGGTACGCAGCTGATCAACCCCGCCGAGGCGGTCCTGGCGTCGGTGAACAAGTTCTGGCAACTGCAGCAGCTCGCAGCCGCGGGCATCCCCGTCCCCGACACCCGCACCCACACCGACGCCCCCTTGGAGGACCTCCTCGACATCGGTGTGCCGCAGCCGTGCGTGGTCAAGGCCGTGCGCGGCCATCGTGGCCGACGCGTCTTCCTCGCCGCCGACGAAAAGGGGCTGCGAGGTGTGGCCGGCAGTCTGGACGACCGGCACCCCTATCTCCTTCAGCGGTACGTCGCCCACTCCCACGGCAGGGACCTGCGCGTCATCGTGGTCGGCCGCCTGGCCGTGGCCGCCGCCGTGCGCACGGCCGGCGACGACCGCCTGGTCTCCAACCTCGCTCAGGGCGGGACCCACACCGTGTGCACGGGCCAGTATCCGGACGCGGAGGCGCTGGCCGTCGAAGCGGCGGACGCCATCGGGCTCGGCGTCGCCGGCGTCGATCTCCTCTTCGAGGCGGACGGTTCCTTCTCCGTGTGCGAGGTGAACTGCAACCCCACCTGGCGGCCCGACATGCCGGGGATCGCCGAAGCCATCGCCGCCGCCTGCCGCAGCCGCCTGCCCACCTTGTAGCGGGGCGTCTGTTCCTGGTGCGGGTCAGGCGACGGCCAACTCCTGGCGGCGCTCCCGGCGTTCCGCCGCGTGGACCGGGTCGAGCGAGGGAACGGCGGCGAGCAGCTGCCGTGTGTACGGGTGCCGGGGCGCGCCGTACACCTCCTCGACCGTGCCGTGCTCGACGATCCGGCCCGCGCGCATGACGGCGACCCGGTCGCTGACCTGGCGGACCACCGCGAGGTCGTGGGCGATGAAGACGAGCCCGAGGCCGAGTTCGGCCTGGAGTTCGGCGAGCAGGGTGGTCACCTGGGCCTGGGTGGTGACGTCGAGCGCGGAGACGGGTTCGTCGCAGACGATCAGCCGGGGATCGGCGGCGAGCGCGCGGGCGATACCGACGCGTTGGCGCTGCCCGCCGCTGAACTCGTGAGGGTAGGCCTCGTACCGGTCGGGGTCGAGTCCCACCCGGTCGAGCAGCTCCCGCACCCGGCTCCGTATCCACGTCTCGTCGTGCTTCCCCGCCACGCGCAGGGGGTCGGCGATCGACTCCCCGACGGAGCGGCGCGGGTTGAGGGAGGCGACCGGGTCTTGGAAGACCATCTGGAGTTCACGGCGGTACGGCCGCAGCTCCGTCTCCGACAGGTCGCCGATCTTCCTACCCCTGTAACTGAGTTCACCGGCTGTGGGGTCGAGGAGCCGCACCAGCATGCGGCCGAGGGTCGTCTTGCCGCTTCCGGACTCCCCGACGATGCCCAGCGTCTCTCCCGCGTGGACGGTGAGAGAGGCCTCCTCGACAGCGGTCACCGTCTTCTTCCCCCGCCCGAACTCCCGCCGGAGGCCCCGGGCTTCGAGCAGCGGCTCCCCCTTCGCGAGGGGGGTGCGTACCGGCCCGTCGAGCCGGGGCACGGCGGCGAGCAGCCTGCGCGTGTACGGCTCCGAGGGCGCGTCGAGCACCCCACCGACGGGACCGCGTTCGATCTCCCGCCCGCCCTGCATGACGAGCACCTCGTCGACGCTCTCGGCGGCGACGCCCACGTCATGGGTGACGAGGAGCAGCGCCATGCCCGTCTCGCGCCGCAACTCGTGCAGCAGGTCGAGGATCTGGGCCTGGACGGTGACGTCGAGGGCGGTGGTCGGTTCGTCGGCGACCAGGAGCCGGGGTTCGCAGGCCAGCGCCATCGCGAGCAGGGCACGCTGACGCATGCCGCCGCTGAACTCGTGCGGGCGGGACCGGGAGCGACGGACCGCGTCAGGGATGCCGACCCGTTCGAGGACCTCCACGGCACGGGCGCGGGCGGAGCGCCGCGAACCTCCGGCGTGGACGCGGTACACCTCGGCGATCTGGTCACCGACGGCGTAGTAGGGGTCGAGGGCGGACAGCGGGTCCTGGAAGACCATGGCGGCGACTCCGCCGCGCAGCCGCCCCAGTTCGCTCGTCCCGGCGGTGGCGACGTCGATGCCGCCGACCCGGACGGTGCCGCCGACCCTCGCGCCCGTACCCCGGTGGAGGCCGAGGAGGGCGCCGGCGACGGTCGACTTGCCGCTGCCGGACTCGCCGACGAGGGCGAGGGCGCGGCCCTCGTCGAGGGTGAAGGAGAGTCCGTCGACGGCCCGTACGGGATCGTCCGCACGGGCGAACTCGACGGTGAGGTCGCGTACTTCGACGAGCGGGGTCACGTCAGGACCACCCTTCGGTCTGCGGCGGCGTACAGCAGGTCGGCGATGACGTTGGCGAGGACGACGAACGTGCCCGTCACCATGACGACACCCACCACCACGGGCAGGTCGATCGAGCGCACCCCGTCGATGAGGGTCTTGCCGAGCCCGGGGATGCCGAAGAGGGACTCGGTGAGGACGGCCCCGCCGAACATCGACCCGAGGTCGACGGCGCTGACCGCGATCACCGGCGGGACGGCGCCGCGCAGCGCGTGGCGGGCGACGACGGACCGCTCTCCCACCCCGTAGGCGCGGAAGGTGCGGATGTGGTCCTCGGCGAGCGTCTCCAGGGTGGAACTCCTGGTGAGCCGTGCGTACTTGGCGGACTCGAAGAAGCCGAGGGTGAGCCAGGGGAGCAGCATGTTCCAGGCCCATTGCTCGAGGTCCTCGCCGAGCGGTACGTAGCTCGGGAAGGGCAGCCACTGGAGGTAGGCGCAGACGGCCATGAGGAGCAGCAGGCCGAGGATGAAGACGGGGGTGCCGGTCCCGGCGAGGGTGAGCAGGGTCAGGATCCGCTCGGTGGGGCCGCCCCGGCGCAGTGCGGAGAGCAGACCGGTGCCGAGGCCGATGACGAGCCAGATGACCATGGCGCCGAGGGCGAGGGAGGCCGTGGCGGGGAGCCGTTCCAGGACCAGCTGGGTGACCTGCTGGTCGCTCTGGTAGGAGAGGCCGAGGCAGGGTGCGTCGCAGGGGACGAGTGAGGTGCCGGTGGAGTAGTCCCGGCCGACGAAGATGCCCTGGAGGAAGTGCAGGTACTGAGTGAACGTGCTCTCGTCCAGGCCGAGTTGCTCACGGACCTGGGCGATCTGCTGGGGGTTGCAGCGCTCTCCGCAGGCGAGCCGCGCGGGGTCGCCGGGCGCCAGGTAGAAGAGCGAGTACACGAGGACCGAGAGCGCCAGGAGGACGAGCACGGCACCCGCGAGCCGCTTGAGGACGAAGCGGGTCATCGGGAGTTCTCCTTACGGGTACCCACGCGCAGCCGGCTTGCCTCGCGCGGATCGAGGGCCGTGCGGACCGCGTCGCCGAGGACGGTGAACGCGAGCACGGTGACGAAGAGCAGTCCGGCGGGCAACAGGACGTACGCGGGATCGGCCCGGAACCAGGTCTGCGCGGTCGACAGCATCTGCCCCCAGGACGGGGTGGGCGGAGTGACGCCCACCCCGAGGAAGGAGAGGGAGGCCTCGACGACGATGTTGGTGGGGACGAGGATCGCTGCGTACGTGATGACAGGGGCGGCGAGGGAGGGCAGCAGCTCGCGGCGTGCGGTCCGCCACCGCCCGGAGCCGGCGAGACGGGAGGCCGCGACGAAGTCGAGGCTCTTGAGGGTGAGGGTCTGGGCGCGCACGATCCGGGACGTCCCGGCCCAGCCGAGGAAGCCGATGACGAGGATCAGCAGCAGGGGCCGGGGGAAGCCACGCGGGACGACGGCGGTCAGCGCGACGGCGAGGACCAGCATCGGCAGAGCGACCAGGACGTCGGTGACCCGGCCGAGGACGCCGTCGACCCAGCGGCTGCCGAGCCCGGCGGCGAGGCCGACGAGGACACCGATGAGGACCTGGACGGCGGTGGCGCCGACGGCGACCAGGAGCGATATCCGGGCGCCGTAGAGGAGCCGGATGAACAGGTCGCGGCCGGTTCCGGGTTCCACGCCGAGCCAGTGGTCGGCGCTAGCCCCGCCGAAGGCGCCGTACGGGACGCCGCCGCGGGCCGAGTCGATGAGGTCGTCGTGGTACGCGTTCGGATCCTGGCCCCCGAGGGCGGCGATCAGCGGCGCGGCGAGTGCGAGAAGGACGAGCAGGAGAAGGACGGCGGCGGAGACGACGGCAGCGGGGCGGGTGCGCAGCCGTCGCCACACCTGCCGGGCGGCGCCCGTGGCGGGAATCCCCGCCACGGGCGCCGTCGAGTCGGTCAGAGCGGTCACTTGACCGCGACCTGCGAGACGTCGAGGACGCCGGTCCAGTCGCTGATGACGACGTTCTTGACGCTCTTGCCGACGAGCCGCTTGTAGACCGGGTGGAAGAGCGGCACGTCGAGCGCCTGCTCGCCGATCTTCTTGTCGAGGGCGCCCCAGCGGGCGGCGGCGGCCTTGAGGTCGGTCAGCTTGTTGATCTCGTCGATCTCCTTGTTGACCGCCGGGTCGTTGAGCTGCGCGTGGTTGTAGTTCGAGCCGTTGGTGACGATCTGGCGTCCGTCGAAGATCGGCGCGAGGAACGGACCGCCGGCCGGCCAGTCGGCGCCCCAGCGGGAGAGGAAGAAGCCGGGGGCGTCCTTGACGCTCCAGCGCTTCTCGTTGAAGGCGTTGGGCTCCTGGCCGTCGAGCTCGACAGTGATGCCGGCCTTGCCGAGGGCCTCCTGGACGGCGGTGGCGATCTCGGGGCTGGTGGCCCGGTTCTGGGCGGTGGAGTGGAGCAGGGTGATCTTGAGGCCGTTCGGGTGGCCGGCCTCCTTCAGCAGCTGCTTGGCCTTCTCCGGGTCGCCGGTCTTACCGGCGGGGAAGTGGTCGTACGGCGTGAAGCCGAAGGCCTTCTGCTCGGGCAGGAAGGTGGTGGCGGGCTCGGCGAGCGCGGAGCCGCCGGCCGCGTTGACGACGCTGGTGCGGTTGATCGCGTACGAGATGGCTTGGCGGACCTTCGGGTTGTCGAAGGGCTTCACCTTGGGGTTGAAGGCGATGTAGTTGGTGAAGCCGAAGTGCCCGGTGCCGACCCGTGCGGCGAGCGCCTTGTCGGAGCCGACCTGGGCGAGCTCCGCCGGACCGAGATTGGTGTCGGTGGTGACGGCGGCGGAGTCGGCACCGGAGGAGGTGGCGAGGCGCTGGTTGATGACGGCCTCGTCGAGACCGGACCTGACGTCGATCTTGTCCGGGTAGGCCTTGCGCTCCTCGTCGGTCTTCGGGTCCCAGTGCTCGTTGCGCTCCAGGACGAGCCGCTCGCCGTCGTTCTCGTTCTTGACGACCTTGTACGGGCCGGAGGAGACGGGGTGCTCCTCGTACTTCGCGCCGGTGTCCTTGGCCTTCGGCACGGGGGTGAACTGGGTCTGGGTGGCGACGAAGGGGAACTCGCCCTCGGGCTTCTTCAGCTTGAAGACGATGGTCCGGGCGTCGGGGGTGACGATCGACGCGAGGCCCTTCTTGTCCTTGTACGGCCCCTGGTACGTGTCGCCGCCCACCAGCCAGTCACGCAGGTACGGGGCTCCGCCGGAGAGTTCGGCGGCGAAGGAGCGCTCGATGCCGTACTTGATGTCGGCGCTGGTGATGGGCGTGCCGTCCTCGAACTTCAGCCCCTCCTTCAACGTGTACGTCCACTCCGTGGCGTCCTTGTTGGGGCGGCCGATGTCGGTCGCGAGGTCGGGGACGACCTGGGTGCCGGCGGCGCCCGCCTCGCGGTTGCGGGTGGTGAGCGTGCGGAAGACGAGGGAGGGGACGTTACCGCCGCCGGAGGTGTAGAGCCGGGCCGGATCGAAGTCGGTCTGAGCCTCGTTGTTGAGGACGGCGAGCGTGCCGCCCTTCTGCGGGGCGCCCGCAGCCTTGCCGGAGGTGCTGCCACCGGCGCCGGAGTCCTGGGGTCCCGCGCAGGCGGCAACGCCGGAGGCCAGGACGAGACTGACGGCGGCGGCTGCCACGCGGCGCGAAATGACGGACGATTGACGCATCGGAAAGGACCTCTCGAAAGAACTGTGTGAGCGGGAAGAAGACTCCACGCGGGCAGCGGCGAGCGGCCCCGGCCGAAGGAGATGGCCGAGCACGGGGTTCTGAAGAGAAGAGAGCCGCGCCTGCGGGGAGGGAACACCCGGACGCGGAGATCGTCGGCAGTACGGAACGGAACGTTGCGAAGGCCGACGGGCGCTCGGGCGGGCGTCAGCTACAGAGAATGTCGGCGACGGAATGCCCGGACACGCCGATGAGCGCCAGCTCAAGGGCGGCGTGCTCGGAGACGACGTGACGGTGCGACATGCCGAGAAATATGAACGATCACATGAATGATGTCAACGCGGATCGGGGGTCTGGTGAGACGCCCGTCTCGAAATGTGGGCATGTCGCGACTAGAGGGAGTGTCAACTGCCCTGATATGCGGAGGAGTTCGTGCGGTACTGCGTTCACTCGATATCCCGATGCGGGGATCGACCAAGACATGGGCGACCTCGGCGAACCGGCCCACGCCGACCTCGCGGTCGGCGGTGGCGGGGGAGCCCGGGTGCTCCCCGCGCCCGCGTGGTCATCCCACCGGTGCGATGTCCGCCCACAGGGCGGCGGCGTCGGGGGAGTGCGGTGCGACCGCTCCGCCCGGCGTGTTGTCGTCTCCGTCCCACCACAGGCCCTGGCCGGCTGTCAGGACACGCCCGTCAGTGCTCGTCCGCCAGTGGCCGTGCAGCACATAGAGCACCCCGGCGTGCCCGACGGGTGGCGTGACTGGGCGACCGGCGACCTGGTCCACGCGGCTGGTCCAGCGGCCGCGCCGCACCATGATGTTGAGGACCCGGCAGGCGCCGCCGGGCAGTTCGGCGGCCAGCGCGTCGTCGCCGGAGAACGCGAACGGCTCGCCCGCGCGAGCCAGCAGCCGGTCGAACACCCCGGGGCAGGTCAGCCGCACGCCGTCGCCTGTCAGCAGGGTGAGAGTTCGGTCGATGCCCGGGAACGCCGAGAACGGTCCGTCCCGGTCGATATCGGCGACGCTCACGCGCCACCCGAACTCCTCCGTACCTGCCGGCCAAGCGGCGATCTCCCTGGTCGCGCCCCCGCCGTTGCGCCACCGGCTGGCTGTCAGTGTCTCGACATCGAAGTGGTGCATTTGCGGGCTCCCTGGTGGCGTGCGGTACGCGAGTGGATCATATGTGCGTGGCGACCTCGGCCGCCGCGTGTGCGCCGTAGCCGTCGGCCGCGTTCAGGGCCTTGGGGAGCCCGGATTCGACGACCACCGGCCTGGCCTCGACCAGGTCGCCCACGGCGGGGATCTTGTCCGCCTCGCAGACCGAGCTGGCCGCCACTTTGACTTTCCGTCAGTCCCTCGCGAGCGCTTGGCCTATACCAATCGCTCACGTCCCAGTAGTCTCGTCCGTGGCCAGTGGTACTGCCTCCCCCCACTCCGGTTGTGTGCTGGCGCGGGCGACGCCGACTTCTTACCGCCTCGAGCAGCCGGGTGCCCCCGTTCGCCGCCTCCAGGAGGATCACGGTGAAAGTTCGCACGACAAGCTCGGCGATCATCGGCACCGTCTGCCTCGTCGCCTCCCTAGCCCTGACCACGGCGTCCGCGGAAGACCGCGCACCCCGGCACAAGGTCGCCAAGATCGCGCTCACGAACGTGGCCACGGCGAAGAACCCGATCGCCGGGGCCGCCGGTCCCGGCGGCAAGGTCTGGATCGCCGAACGGGCCGGCACCGTACGGGTGTTGGGTGATCAAGGGCTCGGCGAGCCCGTGCTCGACATCTCCGCCGAGACCACCACCGACGGTGAACGCGGCCTCCTCGGCATCGCGTTCGACAACGCACGCGCGCACTTCTACATCTCGTACACGAATCTCGAAGGCACCAGCACCATCGATGAGTTCGCCGTACGCAACGGCAAGCTCCGGCCCGACACCCGGCGCACCGTCCTCACCCAGACGCAGCCGTACTCGAACCACAACGGCGGCGACATCAAGTTCGGGCCCGACGGATACCTGTACATCGCGTTCGGCGACGGCGGCGCGGGCGGCGACCCGCACGGGAACGGGCAGAACCTCGACACGCTGCTCGGCAAGATGCTGCGGATCGACCCGCGCGGTGGCACGCCGTACGCGATCCCGTCGGACAACCCGTTCGTGAACGACCCGAACGCGAAGGACGAGATCTGGGCCTACGGGCTGCGCAACCCCTGGCGGTTCTCCTTCGACTCAAGCACCGGCGACCTGCTCATCGGCGACGTCGGCCAGAACGACTGGGAGGAGATCGACTGGGCGCCGGCGCGCAACAAGGGCGGCGAGAACTACGGCTGGTCCCAGATGGAGGGCAACCATCCGTTCCGGGGCGGCACGGAGCCGGCGAACCATGTGCGCCCGATCCACGAGTACGGCCGCGGCGGCCTCGGGTGCGCGGTGACCGGCGGATTCGTCTATCGAGGGAACGCGATCCCGGCCCTCAAGGGCCAGTACGTGTTCAGCGACTACTGCGACGGCACCATCCGCGCGCTCAAGCTGAAGAACGGCAAGGTGACCGGAGTGAACGACCTCGTAGTCAACGGCGGCGAGGTCGTCTCGTTCGTGCAGGGAGTCCGGGGCGAGTTGTACGTGCTTGCGCAGGGCGGCAACATCGCCCGCATCGACCCGGCGTAGCATCCCGCGCCGTGCCGTGCCGTCCGACTTCAGCCTGGTGGGCGAAGTCGGACGGCACGCGCTCGGTTCGCGGCCCAAGCGGGTACTGACCGCCTGGCAGCGGTCGGGTCAGGGACTGGCCTCCGGCGAGTGCGACGGGCGGACAGCCCTCAGTTGGCGAGCGGCAGGCCGCCGAGCAACTGCGTCAGGTCGCCGGTCCCGTCCGTGGCCTGCTTGACGGTGCCGGCGGATTCCTTCTCCCCGATGTCCAGCGTGCTCGTGCTCACCGGCGTCACGTCCAGGGTCGGCTGACTCAGCAGCGTGTTCAGGCCGCCGTCCACGCTGGTGGGCATCGGGCCATCGGCGTGAGCGGGCGCGGCGGCACCCGCGATCGCCGCGAAACCAGCGAGGACAGCGGCAGCCTTCAGGGACTTCATCATGTTCCTTTCACGGTCACTCTCGTCGCCCTTGGCCGGGCCACCCATGGGCGTCACTGCTCAGGCGACTACGTCTGCCCGGGCCTCTCACCGGTCCTAACGAACGGAGATCGCAGCGGAAACTTCAGTCCGTCCTGAAGCCCGTGAACTCGGTGAGTCCGCGGGTGCCCCGGCCCGCGTTGGCGGCGGTCATGAAGAGGCCGACGTCCTGGGTGATTGCCGCGCCCGGGACCGTCACTGTGGCCACGGGTCGCCAGGTGGCGCCGTCGTCCGTGGAGAATTCGCCGGTGTACGCGGTACCGGTGCGGGTCAGGCGAAGTGTCACCGGAGCGCGTACGCCGGTGACCTGGGCGAACTTCTCCAACTGGCCGTTGCCGTCGGCGTCGTAGGAGAGGACCACGCCGGTGGCTGAGACCGAACTGGCAGGATTCATAGCCGCCGAGCCACGCCGACGCGCGCGTCCTCACCCCTCATCGCCGGCGCCCAGCGGTCATCGAAGACACGCGCCGCTCCCAGGCGGCCGCCACATGCGTTCTCATGCTTCGGCCCCCAAGCGTGGTCGAATGACGGCGAGATGCCGGCTTCCTGGATCCCGCGCAGCGTCCTGTCGGTGCTACCGAAGGCGTGGGGCACGTCGGCGGGGAGGCCGTCCGTCACCGCCAGGTCCCAACGCGCCTTCACGGGCGAGTACGGCGGCCGCACCACCTCGAACCACTCCCCACCCACGTAGGTGGCGGCGTGGCACCAGGAACAGGACCGTACGTGCCCGCACTCCACTCGTACCCCTCCGGCTCCAGGACACGAGCGCGTCGCGATCCCCATGCCGTGTCTTCGGGCTCGATGACGGGGGTCGCGCCGGCGTTGAGGCATCTTGGGAACCACTCGTGCTGACGAGCCACCTCTTCGAATCCGACGGACGACAGCTACACCAGGCCGGCTTCGGCGTCCGTGTAGCTGAGGTAAGGGTGAAGCCGGGGGAGTGACTTTGCCTCGTCCAAGGACATGGCCTTCTCCGACCGGTTGTGTCCATTGGGCAGCTGCCCGATGAGTGCTCTTTGGGCTGTCCCTTTCTCCTACGGTTTCCAGAGGCCTGAGCATGGTGGATGCAGTGCCGAGGCGCGGATGCACGGCAAACGCCTACCGAAGGAAGTGGTGGCAGAGCCAGGGCGCGTGCGGAGGTGCGCGGTCGCAGGGACGGAATGGGCCGGCATGCTCGAACGGGCGGGGTGACTCCTTGTTCCGGCTGGCCTCCGCATAGGCTTGGCGTGTGGGTGATGGAAATGCGGGGTCGGCGGAGATCAAGAGTGCGGGTGTGGACGACCTGCAGAGGTTTGGGGTCGCTCTGCGCCGGATGCTGGGAGAGATGAACCGGCTGGTCCACGGTTTCGCCCTCACGCAGGGACTGCATCCGACCGACGTCCACGCGCTCTCGTTCGTGCTCGACAACTCCGATGCCACTACCCCGGGGCTGCTCAGGGAGCATCTCGGCCTGACGTCGGGCGCGGTGACCGCCTGTCTCGACCGGCTGGAGAAGGCCGGTCACATCCGGCGTAGTAGGGCTGACGACGACCGTCGGGTGGTCCACATCCACTATGTCGAAGGCGCGCGATCCGTAGCGCGGACCTATTTCATGCCGCTCGCCCAGGCGGCGGAGCGAGCACGCGGCCGGTTCTCCGAAGAAGAAATAGCGGTCGTCCTGCGGTATCTCAACGCGCTGAACGATGAACTCGGAGAGTTGCGGGTTCCGCCCCGCTGAAGGTGCACCCAGCGTCTTGACCGGCATCGATGGGCGAGGCGAGCAGGACAAGCCAGGTTCCGCCGGTCCCCGCAGCCACAGGTGCGACAGGGACCGCCCTGGCCCGTCGCCCGCCCCTCGCTTGCCGTCGCCCCTTCGGCCGTACGGGCCGCCTTCTCGCCGAACGGGTCTGCGAGGTCGGCCAGACTCGCACTCTTAGGAGGAGCCCGTTGCGGCCGCTCCCGAGCTGAAGAGCACGGATCGGGAATGACCGCGGGACTGCGCATTCAAGGACGCCGGCCGAGCAATGCGTGACGGGGGCTGTGCTCTGCCCACGCCCGCACTGACAAGCGTGTACGCGACACGCGTTCCCCTCACGTCCGAGCTGCCGGTCGGGTCACTGGCAGGCCCTGTTTCGTCGAGCCTGCATCCGTTCTGTGCCAGGAGGCGGAAGCCACGGTGAGCCACGCGTGGGGCACTGCTGCTCCTTCAGGCCGCCCGGCTGCGGGGCCGGGGCGGGGCGTGATTCAATTTATCTCGATCATTGAGATTGTTTACAGTCGAGAGATGTTCGGAGTGCTTTCATGTCCACACCATTGCGGTGGGCGAGCAGGTTGCTGCCGCTGCTGATGCTCATCGTCTGGCTTGCCATCGGGGGAGGGCTCGGGCCCTACGCGGGCAAGCTCGGCGAAGTGGCGACCAACGACCAGGCCGCCTTCCTGCCCCGCAGCGCCGAGTCCACTCAGGTCCTGCAGGCCCAGGAGGCGTTCCGTCAGGAAGAGACCCTGCCGGCCCTGATCGTGTGGACCGCTGACGGCGGCGGGCGAATCGAACCGTCGGCGCAGGCGGCCGCGACACAGGCTCTCGCCTCCCTGATGGGCGCTGAAGGTGTTGTCGGAGCGCCCTCGCCGGCCATTCCGTCCACGGACGGAGAAGCCCTGCGGGGAATCGTTCAGCTTCGCCCGGACCTCGGCGATGAGCTGCCGGCGGCGCTGGAGAAGGTCGACTCAGCGGTCTCGGCCGTGCCGGGAACGGAAACGTGGCTGGCGGGTCCCGCTGCGACGCAGGCGGACCTCGGTGACGCCTTCGCCGGCATCGACGGCCTGCTCCTGGTCGTCGCCCTGGTGACCGTCCTGGTGATCCTTCTGCTGGTCTACAGGAGCGTCCTGCTACCGCTGATGATCATCCTTGGTGCGGTGTTCGCCCTCGGTCTGGCCTGCGCGATCGTCTACGTCCTGGCCGACAACGACATCGTGCGGGTCGACGGCCAAGTGCAGGGCATCCTGTCCATCCTCGTCATCGGTGCCGCGACGGACTACGCCCTGCTGCTGGCCGCCCGATACCGGGAAGAACTCGGCGCGCGGGACGGGGACCGGATGCCGGCCATGCGCGCCGCACTCCGGCAGTCCTTCGGACCGATCGTGGCCAGCGCCGCCACCGTCGCGCTCGGCCTGCTCGCCCTTCTCCTCAGCGATCTCACCAACAACCGTGCCCTCGGTCCGGTCGGCGCCATCGGCATCGCCTGCGCCGTGCTCAGCGCGGTGACGTTCCTCCCCGCAGTCCTCGTCCTGCTGGGCCGGGCGGCGTACTGGCCCGCCCGGCCCAAGGCAGCGACCGGGGACGACGCGCACCCCGTCTGGCGCAGGGTCGCGGCCCTCGTCGACCGCGCGCCGCGCAAGGTCTGGGCCGGTTCGCTCGTGGGCCTGCTCGCCTGTGCGGCCTTCTCCTTCACGCTCGACTCCAAGGGCGTTCCGCTCGACGAGATCTTCGTCAAGGACGCCCCCTCCGTCGCCGCCCAGGCGCGTCTCAGCGATCACTTCCCCGGTGGCGCCGGCAACCCCGTCGTAGTCATGGCAGACGCCGAGGCTGCCGAGAAGGTGCGCACCACCGCCGAGGCCGTCGACGGAGCCGACTCCGCGAGCGTCCACGCCACACCGGGCACCTCACAGCCGCTCGTCGCGGACGGGCGCGCGCGGATCGACGTCACCCTCGAGGACGCGGCGGACTCCGACGCCGCCAAGGACACCGTCGCCCGCCTGCGCACCGCACTGCACGCCGTACCCGGGGCGGACGCCCTGGTCGGCGGCTACACCGCCCAGCAGTACGACACCCAGCTGACCGCCGAGCGGGATCGAAAGCTCATCGTCCCGGTCGTTCTCGCGATCATCCTGCTGATCCTGGTCGGCCTCCTGCGTTCTTTGCTGCTGCCGCTGCTCCTGGTGGCCACGGTCGCGCTCAATTTCGTGGCGACGCTGGGGGTCTCCGCCCTGGTGTTCGAGCATGTCTTCGGATTCACCGGAACCGACTCCGCCGTACCGCTGTACGGATTCGTGTTCCTCGTCGCCCTCGGTGTCGACTACAACATCTTCCTCATGTCGAGGGTGCGTGAGGAGACGGAGTTGCACGGTACGCGGGAGGGCGTACGCCGTGGACTGGTCGCCACCGGCGGAGTCATCACCTCGGCCGGTGTGGTCCTGGCCGCTACGTTCGCCGCGTTGGGGGTCATCCCGCTGGCGTTCCTGGTGCAGATCGCCTTCATCGTTGCCTTCGGCGTACTGCTCGACACGCTCGTGGTGCGCTCGCTCCTGGTACCGGCGCTCGTCCGGGACATCGGCCCGACGGTCTGGTGGCCGGGCCACCTCCGCCACCGCCCCTGACCCTCCGACCGAACTGCCGTGTGCCGCGGACTCGCGGCCGCTGATCATCAGGAGGGAAGGGCAAGCAGGAGCAAGGGTTGTGTGGTGGGTTGTGGGGATCCGCCGGTGGGTTCGAGGGTGAGGCCCACCGCGGTTGCTTCGGCGGGATCGCCGTCGATGAGCACGGTGCCGTCGTCGTGGAGGAACCCGGCGGGTTGCATCGTCCCCGCATGGTCGAGCCACAGCTGGTAGGTGTGACCGGACGTGGGGGCGGGCAGGCCGCTGGCGGTGAAGACCGCCTTGTTCTGGCGCTCCGAGGTGACCACGGTGGTGAGGGCTCCGTTGGTCGTGCGTCCGTGCGCGGTGCGTGCGTCGGGCGCGGCCAGCACTGTGCTGACCGAGCCGAGTTGCTGTTCGGCTCGCTGTGCCTGGCGCTGGGCGTTCTCGATTTCCTGATGCTGCCAGGCGGCGACGCCGGCAAAGGACACCGCGGCGGCGATGCTGGCGGCCAGGGAGAGGGGGACAGCCTTCCGCTTCAGTCGATGCGCGAAGCTCGTCTTCGGGCCGGCCGCGGAGACCTGTGGCGGGAGTTGGCGTACGCCGTCGATCTCGCTCAAGGTCTGCCGCTTGAGTGACTGCGGTGGGGTCTGAGAGGCGGCAGCGGCGAGGCGCGCGGTGGTCGCCTCGAACTCGGCCACTTCCCGGCGGCAGTCCTCGCAGTGCACGAGGTGGGCAGCGAAGTCTGCCCGCTCGGAGGATTCCAAGGCATGGAGGGCATAGGCGGCCGAGAGGGCGTGAAGGTCGGAGCGGTGCTGTCTCATGCGGTCACCCCCATGCAGTCGCGAAGGCGGATCAGTCCGTCGCGCATGCGCGTCTTGACGGTGGGGAGCGGTGTGCGCAGGGTTTGGGCGACTTCACGGTACGTGAGTCCCCGGTAGTAGGCGAGGGTGACAGCCTGTAGCTGGAGGTCGGTCAGGCCGCGAAGGCAGCGGCGCACCTGCTCGCTCTCCAGCCGGATCTCGACCTGCTCAGCCACTTCGTCGAAGGCAACAGTGTGCTCGCGCGCGGCCTGGGTGTGTTCGCGGTCCGAGGAAGCCTGGGCCGAGCGGACGCGATCCACGGCACGCCGATGCGCGATCGTCGCCGCCCAGGTGGTCACGCTCCCCGCATCAGGCTGGTAGCGGGCGGCCTGCCGCCAGAGGTCGATCATGACCTCCTGCATGACCTCCTCGGACTGGGCGCGGTCGCGCACGACTTTGAGCACGATGCCGAACACCAGGGGAGCGAGAGCGTCATAGAGGGTGGAGAAGGCGTACTTGTCGCCTCGGGCGACCTTCTCCATGACTTCGGCCAGACTGCCGCGCCCGCCACCGCCCGGGGCACCGAAGGGGAGGGCTTGGGTCACCGGCCTGACTCCGACTGTGGCTGCCGGACGAAGCCGCCTGGGGCGGTCGGCTGGGGGCGGGGTGTCCGTCGCATGCTGGTCCTTCTCGGAGAGGGCGGTGGCCGGTCCGTCACAAGGCGGCCGGATAGTGCTGCCGGGACTTGCGTCTCCACAGTGTTCGTAGCGGACGAGCGTGCGGATGGGGGTCGATCCGTCTTTCGCTCGGGATGCTGATCAATCCAGCCGGAGCTGTTCCGGTCGTCCCCAGGACTGAGCACGGCGTACGTGACGTGAGGCCTGATCCGGCCTGCGGCTGGTGCACTCATTCGGCTGATGGGCCAATCCTCCGCGCAGGCGTCGCCGAATAGTCGGACGTGAGCAACTTCCGCAACAGCGCCGGCCGCGCGTCTCGTGGCGCGCTGACCGGCTTGATGGCCGGCTACACGGCGCTGGCGGCGTCCGAGCTGACCGCCGCCCTGGTCAGGCCCGCCGCCGGGCCGGTGACCGTGGTGGGCGGGGCGGCCATCGACCGGACGCCGGCCCCCGTGAAGGACTACGCGATCCGCACGTTCGGCGAGAACGACAAGGTCGTCCTGCAGCTTGGCATCCTTGCCGTCCTCGGCCTGTTCGCGATCATTTTGGGCCTGGTGTCACTGCGATACCGGCGTCTGGGCGCTGGGGGCGTCCTGGTCTTCGGGATCGTCGGCGCGGCCGCCGCGCTGGACCGGCCGGACTCCGCCGGCCTCGGGGACGCCCTCCCGTCTCTGGTGGGCGCGGTGGTGGGTGCTGCTGTGCTCTACTTCCTGGCTGGGAAGGCCACTTCCACCGGCCCGCGGCCTCGTGTCGAGGGAACGAGCGGATGGAGCCGGCGGGGTTTCCTCACCTCTTCCGCCATGACGATGGTCGCCGCCACCGGAGCAGGCGCTATGGCACGGGCGCTGACCGGATGGCGAGGCCAGGGGGCGGCCACCTCGCGCGACGAGCTCGTCCTGCCCGCGCCGGCGTCCCCAGCCCCCGCCGTGCCCGCCGGAGCACAACTCAAGGTGCCCGGCATCAGCGCCTTCTTCACCCCGAACCGTGACTTCTACCGCGTCGACACCGCGCTCGTCGTGCCCAAGGTCGACGCGGACACCTGGCGGTTGCGTGTTCATGGCGTGGGCGTCGCCCGCCCCCGCACCTTCACCCTGGACGACCTCCTGGCTCGACCCCTGATCGAACGGGACATCACGCTGACCTGCGTGTCGAACGAGGTGGGCGGACCGTACATCGGCAACGCCCGCTGGCTTGGAGTGCGTCTGGCCCAGCTGCTGGCCGAATGCGGCGTCGAGCCTCCCTCCCGGGGCGGCAGGGCCGACCAGCTGGTGGCCCGCTCGGTGGACGGCATGACGCTCGGATCGCCGGTGGAGGGAATCATGGACGGCCGGGACGCGATGCTGGCCGTCGGCATGAACGGGGAACCCCTCCCGTTCGACCACGGCTTCCCTGTTCGGATGCTCGTGCCCGGTCTGTACGGATACGTATCGGCCTGTAAGTGGATCCAGGACATCGAGCTCACCACGTTCGACGCCTACGACCCCTACTGGGTCAAGCGGAAGTGGGCCAGGAAAGCCCCTGTGAAGACCCAATCTCGGATCGACACACCCAAGCCTTTCGCGCGCCCCTCCGCCGGAACTGTCACCGTCGCCGGGGTCGCATGGGCCCAGAGCCGCGGCATCACCCGCGTGCAGATCCGCGTCGACGATGGCCCCTGGCAGGAAGCCGACCTCGCCGCACAGGACACCGTGGACACCTGGCGCCAGTGGTCCTACCGCTGGCGAGCGGCGCCTGGCGGACACTCCCTCACCGTTCGCGCGACCGATGCCACGGGCGAGGTCCAGACGGAACGCCGCGCTCCCACGATCCCCGACGGGGCCAGTGGGTGGCACAGCGTCTTCGTCACCGTCACCTAGAACACCGGCAGGCCTCGACTCGGCCGATCCGGAGAGCACCACCCGAACCATCCACACCCGCGAACCATCCACACCCGCGAAAGACCCTCAAGGAGCAAGAGAAATGAACACCATGCGCATGCGCCGCAGTGCCGTCGCCGTGGCAGCCGCAGCCGTCCTCCCGTTCTCGCTCGCGGCCTGCACGGACTCGGACAGCAACACCGACAAGTCGGCTCCCACGGCAGCCGCCGGCGACCAAGCCACCAGCGAAGCCCCGGCCGACGGTGCGACATCCATGGAAACGCCGTTCGGTCCTGGCTGTGCTTCGGTGCCGAAGGAGGGTGCCGGGTCGTTCGACGGCATGGCCAAGGACCCGGTGGCGACGGCCGCTTCGAACAATCCGGCTCTGTCGACTCTGGTCACCGCTGTGCAGAAGGCCGGTCTGGTCGACACGCTGAACAACGCCGAGGGCATCACGGTGTTCGCGCCGACGAACGAGGCGTTCGCCAAGATCCCCAAGGCGGACCTCGACAAGGTGCTCGCCGACAAGGCCACTCTGACCAACATCCTCACCTACCACGTCGTGGGCCAGAAGCTGACCCCGCAGCAGTTGGAGGACGGCTCCTTCGAAACCCTTCAGAAGGGCATGATCACCACCAAGGGCGCGGGGGAGGAGTACACCGTCAACGGCACCTCCAAGGTCGTCTGCGGCAACGTCAGGACCGCGAACGCCAATGTCTACATCGTCGACACCGTCCTCATGCCGAAGTAGAGGCTTCCGGCAGGTTCCCCGTGCCACCACCTCGGTGAAGCCTGCCGAACCACAGTCATGTGAGCGGGGGAGGTGCGGCCGACAAGTCGGCTGCACCTCCTTCGCCCACGCCGCACGCATCCGGCACGCGACAGTTCGGAGAACCGCAGGTGTAGGAGTGCGAAACCAGTACGCCGGCGTTGTTCGCGCGCCAGGCGGCCGAGCAGGGAGGGCGCGATGACCGTCTCCGTCGTTCTGTACACCTCTGACCTTCGAGTCCATGACCACCCACCTCTGAGGGCCGCGCACGAGGGGGCACAGGAGGTGGTGCCGGTGTTCGTCAGGGACCCCGCCGTGGACCGGGCCGGATTCGCAGCCCCCAATCGGCTGGCCTTTCTCGCGGACTGCCTCTCGGACCTCGATCGGGGACTGAAGGACCGGGGCGGCCGTCTCGTGGTGCGCGAAGGTGACACGGTGACCGAGGTGCGAGCACTGGTGCGGCAGACCGAGGCCGATGAGGTGCACATGGCCGCTGGTGTCACGGGATTCGCCAGAGCCAGGGAGGCACGGTTGCGCAAGGTCCTCGAGGATGACGGCTGTCGGCTGTACGTCCACGACGGTGTCGTAACCGTTGTGCCCCCTGGTGACGTCACTCCGGTCGGCTCGGACCATTTCGCGGTGTTCACGCCCTACTACAGGCGCTGGACCGACGTACCTTCGCGGACACCGCTGGCGGCCCCAAGGGCGTTGGTCGTGCCCTCGCGGGTGAGGTCGGAGCGGATGCCACGGCGTTCCGACATCGCCGACGTGTCGCCAGGACTCGCCGCCGGAGGCGAGACCGAGGGGCGCAAGCGGCTGGGTTCCTGGACATCGGACCAAATCGACGCCTACGGGAATCGCCATGACGACCTGGCGGGGGACGCCACGTCCCGACTCTCGCCGTATCTCCACTTCGGTGCCGTCTCCGCCGTGGAGGCTCTGCATCGAGCCCGGAAACGCGGTGGTGCGGGAGCCGAGGCGTTCGTGCGGCAGCTGTGCTGGCGAGACTTCCACCATCAAGTGCTCGCCGCACGGCCGCAGTCGGCAGTCGCGGACTACCGGCCACGCCACGACCGCTGGAGGCGCGGTGCGGACGCCGACGCGGATCTTGCGGCATGGCGCGAGGGGCGAACCGGATACCCCGTGGTCGATGCCGCGATGCGGCAACTCGCCTACGAGGGCTGGATGCACAACCGAGGCCGGTTGCTCGCCGCCTCCTTTCTGACCAAGACGCTGTACATCGACTGGAGGGAGGGAGCACGCCACTTCCTCGATCTGCTGGTGGACGGCGATGTGGCGAACAATCAGCTCAACTGGCAATGGGTGGCCGGCACCGGGACGGACACCAGGCCCAACCGCGTCCTCAACCCAGTTCTGCAGGCAAAGCGGTACGACCCTGATGGCAGCTACGTGAGGCGCTGGGTCCCGGAGCTCGCCGGGCTCGACGGTCCGGCCGTCCACGAACCCTGGCGGGTCACCGGGCTCGACCGGGCCTCCTTCGACTACCCGGATCCGTTGGTCGCACTTCCCGACGGTCTGGCGCGCTTCCGCCACGCGCGGGGCGCCGCCTGACGGGTCTCCGCCATGGACGGCGCGCTCACGGTGCCGCCCGCGACCACCCCCGCACCTGGGGTGACCGGCGCCGCCTACACCAACAACGACCTCGACGTGGCCAACGCCACCAGCCTGTTCGACATCGACACCACCACCGACCGTGTCGTCCTTCAGTCCCCCGCCGTCGCCGGCACCCTTGCCCCCACCGGCAGCCTCGGTGTCGACGCGGGCCCCAGCGCGGGCTTCGACATCTACTTCTCGCCGAAGGACGGCACCAACGAGGGCTTCGCCGCGCTCGCCACAGGCGGCTCCTACCGCTTCTACAAGGTCAACCCGCTGACCGGAGAGGCCGATGACGCGGGCGGCTTCCCCTCCAACCGTCAGGTCTTCGACATCGCCCTCCCCCTGGACCAGAAGAAGTAGGCAAGCCCGACGGTGAGCCGCGACTCGCACATGTGGCGGCTCACCCGACCGGCGCCCCGTCGCCCGCAGTGCTTGGGCCGGACACGGTGGCCGCAGCGAGATCCACGAGGGCGGCCATGTTGAGGTTGACCTCGCCGTGCCGGCGGACGTGGGATGCGAACAGCGGGGTCAGGCCGCGCCGGTCAGCAGGGTAGAGGAGGCGGCTCACTCCGGTTCGCCGAAGACGTCCAGAAGCGTGAAGGTGTTCACGTTGAACAGGGCCGACTGCAAGGCCGCAGGACAGGAGTGGGGCTAGGCGTCCGGAACACCGGCCACCGACCGGTACAGCTAGACCTAGTTGATCCGATTGATGTGCGGCAGCAGGTCGAAGTCCAGCGGTCCCGTTCTGCCGACCCCCGTAGCCTGCCTGCCACTCGGTGACCAGTGGCTTCCCTTTTCCAGGGTGTCGGTGATCTCGCGTTCCCGTTCGTGCACTCGCGGTGACACTGGGGGAGTCCGCAGATAGGAGGGCGACGCCACCGAGGGCCCACGCCTGCCAGCCGACCAGCACCTTCGGCGCCACGTCTCGCCGCCCACTCCACTGGGACCGAACCGATGCACACCTGGGTCAATTCGATGCGGAATCGATGCGAGTTGCGCCGCGAGATCCATCGGCCGGAATGTGAAGGGGCACGGGATTGGTGAGGTCCCGCCGGGTCGCCGCTTTCACCACGGCGACACCAAGCCCCTGTGGAGGCAAGCGCCACCGCCCGGAGGAGTAACCGTCATGACCGCAAACCGGATCACCGACGACACCGCTGCCCCGACCGAGTTCCACTCCCATCACGAGCCCTTCGGTGGCGGAGCGGACGACTGGATCGCCCGCGGGCTCGTCGAGGGCGACGAGTA
This sequence comes from Streptomyces sp. NPDC058579, assembly GCF_042718575.1. NCBI lineage: Bacteria > Bacillati > Actinomycetota > Actinomycetes > Kitasatosporales > Streptomycetaceae > Streptomyces > Streptomyces sp. NPDC058579. Next base: position 43,471 of record NZ_JBHXPI010000018.1, on the reverse strand, counting down.
CTGCCTGGGCGAGGCGTATCAGCGCTGGGGCCGGCTGGTCCACACGCTTGCCGCCCGGGCGCTGGGGGATCCCCGGGAGGCGGAGGACGTCACACAGCAGGTTTTCGTGGCCGCGTGGCGCGGACGGGCCAATTTCAGTCCCGAGCGTGGCACCTTGCCTGCCTGGCTCAGGGGCATCACCCGCCGGAAGATCGCCGACGCGCTGACCGCCCGCACGCGCCGTACCGCGCTCGCGGCGGTCCTCGGCGACTCCCTGGAACACGAGGGCGGCCCCGTCGATGAGCCCGAGCGGGTCCTCGACCGGATCGTGGTCATCGAAGAACTGGCCAGGCTTCCCCGCGTTCAGCGCGACATCCTGCGACTCGCCTACTTCGCGGACCTGACACAGGTGCAGATCGCCGACCGCACCGGCATGCCCCTGGGCACCGTCAAGAGCCACGCCCGCCGCGGCCTCCAGCGCATGCGCCACAACCTGTCCCCCGCCGCGACCGCCGGCTGATCCAGCCCATCCGGCCCGGCGAGGGCTACGAAGAACCGATCGAAGCGAACGGGCCGGCCGGTCACGGCCGACCGACGGCCGTCACATGCGAGGTGGGGACCATGAAGGGACGAAGTGTCGCGGTGGTGGGAGCAGGAGTGGCGGGACTCACCGCCGCTCACATCCTCTCCCGCGCGTACGACGTCGTGCTGTACGAGTCGGAGGATCGGCTCGGGGGCCACGCGCACACCCACGAGCTGGCGGCCCCCGAAGGCGGGACGCTTCAAGTGGACACGGGCTTCATCGTTCACAACGAGCGCACGTACCCCCACCTTCTCCGCCTCTTCCGCGAACTCGGCGTCACCACGCAGGACTCGGAGATGAGCATGTCCGTCCGCTGCGACGGATGCGGCCTGGAGTACGCGGGCGCGAGAGGGGCACGTGGCCTCTTCGCCGGGGGCAACGCCCGCCGCGGCCGTCATCTGCTGATGCTCGCCGACGTGCCGCGGTTCCACCGCGCCGCGCGCCGCCTGCTGGCCGCCGAGGACACGACCTCGACACTCGGCGACTTCCTCACGGCACACCGCTTCTCCGCCTACTTCGTAGGCCACTTCGCGATCCCTCTCGTCTCCGCCGTCTGGTCCTGCGCCCCCGACACGGCGGTGCGGTATCCCGCCGCGTACCTGTTCCGTTTCCTCGACCACCACGGGCTCCTGTCGGTCACGGGGTCTCCGAATTGGAGGACCGTCAGCGGCGGTTCCGCGGCGTACGTCGACCGCGTCGCCAAGTCCATCGCCTCGGTCCGGACCGCGACCCCGGTACGCACCGTCGTGCGTGGTGCCGGCCGCGCGACTGTCGTCACCGCCGACGGCGAATCCACGGAGCACGCGGCCGTCGTGATCGCGGTCCACCCCGACCAGGCGCTGCGCCTCTTGGCCGACCCCACCGAGCAGGAGCGGCGGGTCCTCGGTGCCTTCACGTATTCCACCAACCCGACCGTTCTGCACGGCGACACGAGCCTGCTGCCGCGGTCGCCCCATGCCCGGGCCTCCTGGAACTACTGGCTGCCCTCCTGCACCGCCCGACCCGGCTCCGTCCAGATCAGCTACGACATGAACCGGCTCCAGCGGCTTCCCGGCCGCGAGCCCTACATCGTCACCCTCAACCCGGGCGACCGCATCGACGAGTCGACCGTCGTGGCGCGCATGACGTACGAACACCCCGTCTACACCCCGGAGTCCGTCGCCGCGCAGCGATCGCTCCCGACCCTCCGCACCCCGGTGACCGCCTACGCGGGGGCCTACCACGGGTGGGGATTCCACGAGGACGGCTGTCGCTCCGGTGTCGAGGCGGCCCTGCACCTGGGGGTGAACTGGTGATGACCGGCGTCGCCCCGCCCCCCGTCCCCGCCCTCTACGAGACCGAGGTCGCCCACACCCGCGTCACGCCCTTCCACTACGCCCTGCGCCACCGCACGTACCTCTGGCTGGTCGACATCGACGACCTGCCCGTCCTTCCCCGGCCCTTGCGTCCCCTCGCGCGCTTCGATCCCGGCGACCACTTCGACGGGGACGCCCCGACGCTGCGCGCGGGCCTCGACGCGTACCTCGCCGCCCAAGGTGTCCGGGACGCGGACGGGCACGTGCTGATGCTCGCCCACGCGCGCGTCCTCGGACACGTCTTCAACCCGCTCACCCTCTACTGGTGCCACGACCGCGCCGGGAACCTCGCCTGCGTCGTCGCAGAGGTGCACAACACCTACGGCGGGCGCCACTGCTATGTGCTCCGCACCGACGAGCGGAACCGTGCCGAGGTCGCCAAGGAGTTCTATGTATCGCCGTTCCTCGACGTCGAGGGCGCCTACCGCATGCGGTTGCCGCTCCCCGGCGACCGTCTCGACCTCACCGTCCAGCTCCGGCAATCGGACGGCTCCCGCCCCCTGACCGCCACGGTCCGAGGCTCCCGCCGTCCCGCCCGTTGCCGCACGCTGCTCGCGGCCGTGCTGCGGCACCCCTGGTCGACTCTCGGCGTTTCGATCGGCATTCGCCGGCACGGTATCCGCCTCTACCTCAAGGGGCTTCCCGTACGACCACGCCCCCGCACCGCCCCCTCGCTCAAGGAAGGCACTCCGTGAACCTCTCTCGCCCCGCGACCGCATCCACCATCCCGGAGGGCTTTCCACCGGTGGATCCTGAGCGCTGGCCCGACGTGGCTCGGTTGCCTCGAACATCGCCCGCACGCACCGCGGTCGCCCGCCGTCTCGTCGAGCGCGCCTTCGCCCGGCTTCCCCTGCGCGTAGCGACACCGGACGCCACGTTCCGCCTGCCCCGGCCGCGAGGAGGCGGGGCGGGCGAGCCGACACTGACGCTCCACAACCCCGACGCCTTCCACCGCCGGATCGGCGCCGGCGGTCTGATCGGCTTCGGCGAGTCGTACATGGCCGGAGAGTGGGACGCCGACGACCTCGTCGGTGTCCTCACCGTGCTCGCCCGCCATGTCGACGATCTCGTCCCCGCACCCCTGCGCCGACTGCGCGGGGCCTGGGTCAGGCGCAGGCCCGCTGTCGACCGCAACACGCCTGACGGCGCGCGCGAGAACATCCACCGCCACTACGACCTCTCCAACGAGCTCTTCGCTCTCTTCCTCGACCCCGGCCTCACCTACTCGGCCGCGGTCTTCGACCCGCCGCCGACGGCAGGCCCCCGCGGAGACGGGGAGCTGGCCATCGCGCAGCACCGTAAGATCGACCGGCTCCTGGACCTGGCAGAGGTCGGACAGGGCACCGAACTCCTTGAAATCGGAACCGGCTGGGGCGAACTCGCCATCCGCGCCGCCGCACGCGGGGCCCGCGTCCGCACCATCACCCTCTCCGAGGAGCAGCTCGACCTCGCGCGCCGGCGCATCGCGGACGCCGGAGCCGCCGACCGGGTCAGTGTCGAACTCCTCGACTACCGCGCCGTCCGGGGACGGTACGACTGCGTCGTGAGCGTCGAGATGATCGAGGCCGTCGGCGCGGAGTACTGGTCCGAGTACTTCACCGGGCTCCGCCGCCTCCTCGCCCCCGGTGGACGTGTCGCGCTCCAGGCCATCACCATGCCGCACGAACGTATGCTCGTCACCGCCCGCACCCACACCTGGATCAGCAAGTACGTCTTCCCCGGCGGGCTGATCCCCTCCCCGGAGGCCATCGCTCGGGAGAGCGCGGCCGCCGGACTGCGGATCACCCACGACAGCGGCTACGGCGACCACTACGCGGAGACCCTCCGGCAGTGGCGGGAACGCTTCCTGCACGAGGAGACCGCCGTCGCATCGCTGGGTTTCGACCGCGTCTTCCGGCGGACGTGGGAGTTCTACCTCGCCTACTCCGAGGCTGGATTCCGATCCCGGTACCTCGACGTCCGCCAGCTCCGGCTCACCGCCGACGACACGGACGTCACGCCATGAGACCGGCCCGCCACCAGTCAGTGGCCGGCACCACTCCCGGTCGATTGTCGCCCGGCATCGGACGCCGGGTTCCGAGGCGTCCGATGCCCATCACACCCGCTACCCGGTACGAGGAGGCGTCATGACCGCCGTCGACGCGGGAGCCCTCGGTGTGCTCCTGGCCGCTTCGGCGGGCACAGCGCTCGCCGTCATGCTCGTGGCCTTTGTCGTCGGAACCGTCAAGGGCGTGCACCGCGTCGTCGACGTGGCCTGGGGACTTGCCTTCGCGGCCGTGGCCGTCGTGGCCTGGCTCCTCTCCAGCGGCCACGGCGACGACGCCCGCCGCGTCCTCGTCGCGCTCGCGACCGCCGTATGGGGTCTGCGACTCGGGATCCACATCGCCCGGCGCGGACGCGGCCACGGGGAGGATCCCCGGTACGCCAAGATGCTCGCCCGCGCGCGTGGCAACCCCACGCTCTACGCGCTGCGGACCGTCTATCTCCTCCAGGGAGCCCTGGTCTGGCTCGTCTCCCTGCCCGTCCAGGTCGCCGTTCTGCTCCCCGAGTCCTTGGAGGCGGCTGCCTTCCTGGGTCTCGCCGTGTGGGCGGCGGGCCTCACCTTCGAGGCGGTGGGGGACCATCAGCTCGCCCGATTCAAGGCCGATCCGGCGAACCGAGGCCGCGTCATGGACCGCGGACTGTGGAGCTGGACCCGGCATCCCAACTACTTCGGAGACTTCCTCGTCTGGTGGGGCCTCTACCTGATGGCCTGCGCCACCTGGCAGACCGCCCTTCTCACCCTTGTCTCCCCGCTCGTCATGACCGCTCTGCTCGTCTGGGGCAGCGGCAAACGGCTCCTCGAGGCCCATATGTCCGACCGCCCCGGGTACACCGACTATCGCGAGCGCACGAGCGGCTTCCTCCCTCGACCTCCTCGTCCTCGGGGGAACGGGCCGCGAACCGCTCAGAACCGCCGCTGACCGCAGCCCCGAGGCCTTGCCCTCGTACGACGACGGCTCTTCTCAGCCCTCGGAGTGCCCGGACTGCCCTTCGTAGAGCCGGTGGATCACGTCGAGGGCCTCGCGCAGGCCGGTGGGGTGGATCATGCCTTGGCCGGGTGCCCGCCCGAGCCAGCCGGGGCCCGCGAGGAGTACCAGGGGAGCGGTGCGAGCCCCCCTCATCCCGAAGGCCGTTCCCGCGACGTGACGGGCCAGGGCGTGGTCCGCGGTGGATCTGGCCTGTGACCAGAGAGCGACAGCAGCCGGACCCGAGCGCCGTACCGCGGCGTCCAGGGCTTCCGCCGGTACCGCTGCGCCGAACATCCTGGTCGGCAGGCCTCGTTCGGCCAGTCCCGCGGCGAGTGCCTCCAGCGGCAGGGTGTGCTGCTCCGCCGGGACACAGGCCAGGACGACAGGAGCGGCCGGGAATGTTCTCAGCGTGCCGGTGACGGCGGCCCGCCGCAATGCGGTGGAGACGTGCCATGACAGCAGATGCTCCACCTCCACGTAACGATCGTCGGAGGATTCCCACTTGCGGCCCACCGCGTGCAGGGTCGGGGCCATCACCTCTTCCCACGCGATCACCAGCCCGTACCGCGCCAGAACCTCCTGGAGCAGACCTTCCATGGCCGGACCGTCGAGGCGGACGGCGGCGCGGGCCAGCCCGCGGCACTCCTGCCGTACGTCGCCCAGGGGCAGTCCGCTGCCCTGCCCCGGACGGCGAGCCCGCGGCTCCGCACCCACTGGGGCCATGGTCTGTTCCGCCGGCTCGACGGACGGGGTGCGCTGATCGGCAGCGAGCTCGGCGGTCTCCGTCACCGCGCCTGGCCGCACCCGCTTGGCGGCATGTGCCGCCTCGGCCGGCGGCACGCCCGACGCTGTGAGGCGGCACATCTCCTCCAGCATCGCCACGTCCCCCGGGCTCCACCGCCGGTGCCGCCCGTCCGCGCGCACCGCGGGACCGATGCCGTACCGCTGGTCCCAGGAACGCACTGTGGTCGGCGAGACCCCCAGACGCCGTGCCACTGCGCCTGTCGTGATCCCGTGTGTGGATTCGGGCATGTCACCACCGTACGATGCGGAAACGATGCGAACGTGGGGATGAGGCGCGTTTTCAGGTGCGCCCGGCCACTGCGGCGGTCGGCAGGCGTGCGGCCACCTCGTCGGCCAGCCGCTCGAACTCCGTTCGCAAGAACGGTGCTGCCGGCCTCGCGAAGCCCTTGAAGGCCAGCGAGGCCTTGTACGACAGCTGGGTGAGGTCGCCTTCGTCATCGAAGCGGAGGTCGTCGACCGCGGTCACCGTCTTGTTCTCTCCGACGAACACCAGCCGCGTGGGCTCACGCACGTCGAGCCGGTACTCGAGTTCGGTCGTACGGCCCCGGAAGAGTGACGTGTTGCGCCAGAGCGCACCCGTGCGCACAGGCCCGTCGTCCAGCCGTACGCAGGACACCGTCCCAGGATCCCATTCCTCGGTACGGGCGAAGTCCTCCAGATACGTCACGAGCTCGGCCAAGGGAAGGCGCACCACGATATTGCGCTCGACACTGATCACCGCACGGTCCTCCGTCTCCCACACCACGGCCCCCGGCCCCATTCCAGACACTGATGCTTCCGTGTGAGAGGGAGCACCGGATGCATCGGGCCAGGCTTGACGATTCCTGGGACCGCCTGGTCGGTCAGTTCAGGAAGCCAGGTCCTGGAGCACCTCGCGGGCCGCGCGTGCGCCCGAAGCCAGCGCTCCCTGCAGTGAGCTGGTGGCGCGGTGGTCGCCGCACACGTACGTGCCTGGCCCGAAGCGAGTTCTTCTGGACAGTGGTGCCGGACCGGACATGGCCGGCAGGGCGTCGGGGACGGTGACGCGGTGGACGAGTTCCCAGGCGGTCGTGTCCGTGCCGTACACCTCGTCGAGGGCGCGCAGGACGGCTGCCGTCTCGGTCGGCCCGGGGGAGCCGAGCACCGAGGTGGACACCAGTGCCCGGCCGTCGGTCGAGAAGCGGGGATGGACGGCGCTGAGGACACACGTGTTGAGGAACCTGCGCCGCGAGTCGACGACGAGGACGGGCTCGGCCAGCGGAGCCCTGGCAGCCGCGTGGTAGAACGTGGTCACGGTCCGGCCCCCGGGCACGCGGAGTCCCGGGAGCAGTTTCCCCGCCGCCCGCTGGCCGGTCGCGACGACGACCGCGATGGCCCCCACCTCGCCGCCGCTCGCGAGGGTGACCCCCTCCGGCGTCACGGTCCCGACGGGGCTGCCGGTCCGCAGCACGTGTGCGGGCAGCTGGGAGGCGAGCTGCGCGGGAACCGCCCCGATCCCTTCTGCCGGAAGGCAGAGAGTGCCGCGCAGCATGCTCCGCCACACCAGGTGGAAGAAGCGGGCGGACGTCTCCAGCTCGTCCTCCAGGAAGACACCGGAGAGGAAGGGCCGGAAGAAGGTCTCCACCAACTGTGGTGACACGCCGGCCTCGGCCAGGGCGGTGAGTGTGCTGCCGTCGGGGCCACGCCGCAACACGGATGCCGGCGCGAGTGCGTCGCGGGCCGACAGCGCACCGAGGGCGAGCAGATCACGGCCGGACACGAGCCGGCCGGGCAGAAGATCACGGCTCTGTCTGGGCCGTCGGGTCGGGTCGGTGAACCGATAGAACCCGTCATGGGTGTGCACCAGTACCCCCGGGGTGAACGGCCGCAGACGGAGCGCCTTCAAGTCGATACGGCGCTTGACCTGCGGATAGGACGTGTTGAAAACCTGAAAGCCCCGGTCGACCGTGAAGCCCGCCACGTGGTCGGTACGCATCCGCCCGCCCACCGTGTCCTCTGCTTCCAACAGGCGGACCCGCAGGCCCGCCGCGCCCAGGTCGCCCGCGCAGGCGAGCCCCGCTGCCCCTGCGCCGACGACCACTACGTCGTACCGCCCGCTGTCCGTCTTCCTCATGGCGTCCTCATCCATTCCTCGTACGTGGCCTTGACCCGCATGTCACCGCGAACAGCGCAGGACCGCAGTCCCCGGCCGACTCACGGCGGTTCCTCGCCTCGTCCTCGCTCCTGCTCCAGCAGGGCGGCCAGGTCCTTGAGCCGGTCGAGTCCGTGCACCGACCTGGAGATCCGGGCGTTGTGACGCAGGGCCCGCACAGGTCGCTCATGCGGTCGATGTAGGCACCGCCGGACGTGTAACCGCCGCGAGGAAGGCCGGGTCCAGCTGGTCGCCGAAGAGCCAGTGCGTACCTGTCATGCGGGTCTCGATCCGTTTCTGCCTGCGTGGTGCGTCTCGCGCTCACCTCCCTCTTCGACAGGCGGGCGTTCTTCGGATGCGTTCCCCTGACGCCAAGGCTGCGGCACAGGCCCTGGAGAAAAGCGCCGCCAGCCCCATCCGGAGGCCCGCTCGGCGCCGAATACCTCTCTGAGAGGACAACGATCCACGGCCGCAGACGGCTAGGTGCCCGGCCGCTAGGAGGAGCAGATCATGAACACCACGCTCACCCGACGTCGCGTATCGGCCGCCCTGGCCGCCGCGGCCCTCTCGGTCTCGCTCGGAGCGTTGGCGCCTCTGGCGTCGGCTCATGAGGGCGACAGCACATTCGGTCCTGGCTGTGCTTCGGTGCCGAAGGAGGGTGCCGGTTCGTTCGACGGCATGGCCAAGGACCCGGTGGCGACGGCCGCTTCGAACAATCCGGCTCTGTCGACTCTGGTGACCGCTGTGCAGAAGGCCGGTCTGGTCGACACGCTGAACAACGCCGAGGGCATCACGGTGTTCGCGCCGACGAACGAGGCGTTCGCCAAGATCCCCAAGGCGGACCTCGACAAGGTGCTCGCCGACAAGGCCACTCTGACCAACATCCTCACCTACCACGTGGTGGACGAGCCGGTGGAGAAGGCCGACCTCGCGGACGGGTCCTTCAAGACCCTTCAAGGCGGCATGCTGACGACCTCGGGTTCCGGCGACTCGTACAAGGTGAACGACACCGCTGCCATCGTGTGCGGCGACGTGCAGACCGCCAATGGGACTGTGCACATCATCGACACCGTCCTGATGCCGAAGTGAGCGGACACCAACTGTCCGCGCGGAGGGGGTGGCGCGGTCCCCGCTACCCGCTGCTCACCTCAGGGGTCGGCCGTCGTCTCCCGAGCCGGGCACCGTTCCCGTCAACGTCACCGGGCCGTTCGCGGTTGCGCGTACGGGCGGGAGCGGTCCCGGTGCCGTGGCGGAGACGGCCCCGCCGACTGTGACCGAGGTCAGTCGGCGGCTGCCCGCAGCCAGGTAGTAGCGCGCTCCGGACGGCGCCACCCAGTACGTGCCGGCGAGCACGTGCTGGCCGAACCTGCTGCACACGGCGGTGTCCGCCGGCACGGGTGAGGGGCCCGACCCCGCGTGACTCGCTCCCGCCGGCTCCTCCAGAGCCACCGCGACGCGGCCACGGCCTTCCCGGTTCTCCGCTCGGAGACACGTCCAGGTTGCCCGTCCACGCTGCTCGGGAAGGTTCTGCTGGGCGAACTCCCAGCGGTTCACAGCCCGTACCCCGGTTCTGCGCAAGGGCAGGCAGCGAGCATACCGACCGTCTCCAGGCGGCCAGCCCGGCCGGAGAGTTCGCTTCGCGAGGTTGACGCGCCGGAGCTCCGGCGCCCGGAGGAGGAGTCCACGTCAGGTCCACGGGTGTCAGCTCTCCGAGTTCCGTCAGGAGGAGGGAGCGATCCTCGACGATCCGCGCGGAACTGCGCAGCTCAAGAACGGGCGCGCTGCCGCAGTCGCTCGGCATCCGGACCACGGGATCGGTGACGCCGACGTCGGACACGCCCAAGGGCGCCGCGCGCTCCAGATGCCGTGCTTCGGAGGCACGAACGAAGGCCTCAGCGGAAGCCACGATGGGGATGGCGACGACAGGCGGCCGGTGGTCCCACTGGCTGCTGCCCTTCACGACCACGGCCCCGGCGATGGCAAGGAGGGCCAGAACTACTGTGAGCCCGGTGAGCCGTGTCCGTCGCCGACGACGTAGCAGGTCCGTGGGGCGAGCCTGCACCGTGCAGGGGTCGAACTCGACTCACTGAAGGGGCGATTCGGCTTCCCTGCCGACGGAGGCCCGGAGCCGATCGGCGGAGAGAACGGCATTGTCCGGGTCCGCGACACCCGAGCGCGCGAGCAGGCGTGCGGTGGCCTGGGGTGCCAGGCTTTCGACGAGCAGCAGTACGAAGGCAGCCCGTACCGCGGGGGTCACACCGGCCAGCGCACGGTCCAGCGCGGGCTCTCCGTCGCCACCGGCCTTGGGGAACAGCCGCAGCCCAAGGACTGCCGGAAGCGTGGGCCATGCGGGGAACCGTAGGGAGCGCCTGGAGGCGCGGAGCGCGGCGGACACGACGCGCCCCCGCAGCCAGAGGAACGCTTCGCCTGATTCGCCACGCGGGGCCGGAACTGTCGGCCCCGAGCGCGTACGTCCCGCACCTGAGAGGGACTTCTGCACGAGGGAGTGCGCGGCGAGCAGGCGCCGGTGTCTTCCCAGTTCGGGCGTAAGGATCAGATGGGCGAGGCGTACGAGCCGCGGATACTGCTCGACGAGCGCGGCCTCGGCGTCGTCCCGGGGAGGGCGCTTGGGTCCTGTGGTCCCGGCGGTGGATATTCCGATGGCGTGGAAGATGCCAGTCAACATGACTGCCCAACGAGAAGACCCTCGGACGGGTCACCCCGGGCGGGTGGCCTGGATCAGGTCTGGGCGCCGGCTGGTCAGAGGGTACGGACACAGGTATCGAGTCGTTGGCGGGATCGGGGACCGCGGACCGGGGGCCGGGGGGAGGGGCGACCAGGGCGGTGATTGGTTTGCAGGTGGGCGTGGCGATAGGACTGATGCGGCCGTTGGGGGGTTGTCGCGCCGAGCTCGCAATCCGCACTCTGCGGGGCGCCGAAGGATGCGCAGACGTGCCTCACGGTTGAGGCTCGCAAAACCGATCGGAGTCCTCTTGTGCGTACTCGTCGAGTCGCCGCCACCTCTGTCGCCGCTGCCGCGATGGCTGTCTCCCTGCTCTCCCCGGGCCTTGCTGCGGCGACGGCGGACGGCGGCGATCCGTTCGGGCCGGAAGGCCGTGCAGCAGGGCACGGTCTGATCAGTGTGGGGCTGACCACGGACCAGCGCCTGGTCGGTTTCGACGTCGCCGACCCGGCCGATACCTGGTCGCTGGGGAAGGTCTCCGGCCTCCGGGGCGACGGCAAGCTGGTGGGGATCGACTTCCGCGTCCAGAACGGCAAGCTGTACGGCGTCGGCGACAAGGGCGGCGTCTACAGGCTCGACAGCGATGCCAAGGCCGTCAAGGTCTCGCAGCTGACCGTGGTGCTCCAGGGCCGGTACTTCGGCGTCGACTTCAACCCTGCCGCCAACCGCCTGCGCGTGATCAGCGACACCGGGCAGAACCTGCGCCACAACATCGACGATCCCGCCGCCCCGAAGACCACCACCGTCGACGGCACACTCACCAACCCGACGATGCCGCCGTCGACGGCACTCGGCGTCACCGGTGCCGGATACACGAACAACGATCTCGACGCGGCGACCGCGACCACGCTGTTCGACATCGACACCACCAACAACCGCGTCTCGCTGCAGTCCCCGGCCAACGCCGGCACCCTCGCACCCACCGGCAACCTCGGCGTGAACACCGGCCTGTCGGCCGGGTTCGACATCTACTACCAGGCCTCCGACGGCTCGAACCGTGGCTACGCGGCCCTGTCCACCGGCGGCAAGCAGCGCTTCTACAAGGTCAACGTCCTCACCGGCAAGGCCACCCTGGTCGGTGAATTCCCGGCCGGTCGCCAGGTCGTCGACGTCGCCCTCCCCCTCAACCAGCACTGAACAGCACAGACAGTGGAGGCGGGCCCACACAGCCCGCCTCCACCTCACTGCGGGCACGAGTGTCGGATGCCGGCTGGCAGAACACTTGTGTCCCCGGCCTCGAGGTGCGCCTCGAACCGGGAAAGCCGGAGACCCGACTTCTGGGCTGGCAAGGCATGCTGCCGCCATCTCTCATCTGCTGCATTCCTGAGGGGCTGCATACCTAAGGCGCCGAACTCTTCGAGGATGGGGCCGCTCCCTGACCTTGTGTGGGCGATGAACTGGCGGGCTTCCAGCTCTCGGCCGAGCGCGGCCTTCTCCAAGCCGGGGAGGCCGGCCATCAAGACCAGCCGCGTCCTCACCCAGCAGTGACTTCGCGCGACAGTGGATCGCGAGCGGTCTCCAGGCGGCGTTGTGGATCAGCGCACTACGGAACGTGCGATGCGGAATCCGACGTCGTCGACCCGAAACGTGGGGTGACTGCGGCGCCTTACGGACGCCCGGCAGCTCCAGCGCTCGTCGAACCAGCCGCCGCCTCGCAGAACTCGGTAGGTGCCGTAGACCTCGGCGTCGTAGATGTCCCAGCACCACTCCCACACGTTGCCGAGCATGTCGTGAAAGCCCCAGAGGTTCGGGTGCTTGCCTCCCACCTCATGGATGGTCTCGGCCGAGTTGCCGCGATGCCAGGCGATCTCGTCAAGGGGGCCATAGCGCGGCCCCGCCGTACCGGCCCTGCAAGCGTGCTCCCACTCAGCTTCGGTCGGTAGCCGGTACCCGTCGGCCGTCACGTCCCATTCGACGTCTTGGCCGCCAACCTGACGATAGGCGGGCGTGAGCCCCTTGCGATGCGACAAGGCGTTGCAGAATTGGACCGCGTCCCACCAGGAGACGCCTTCGACGGGCAGATGGTCCCCAAGGGCGGTACTTGGATGCTCGCCGGTCACGTGCGTGTACAGCATTTGGGTGATGGGGTACATCGCAAGCTGGTAGGTGTCCAGCTCGACCGCCCAACTGCGCTGCGTCCGCCGGTCCGACAGTGTGACCTGCCCGGCCGGAACTGCGATCATCTCGGGCCCTGCACTCGCATCCATGAGCAGACGATCCTACCGGCCCGGTGACCTTCTCATCATGCGCCGGAGCTGCTGACCGCGGCGGGCGCCGCGCGCGGCGACGCCCCGCGCCGTTTGCCGCGCGGGGCGTCGATCCACCGGCCCTGCCGGGCCGGGTGGGTGGCCGTCAGCGGTGACCACGCAGCTTGGTGAGGAGGCGCTGCACCTGGGTGCGCCTGCGAGGGTCGGCGGCGGCCCGGCGGACGGACGCCGCCGCGCTGCGGCCCTGCGGGCTGTGGGCGAATCGCTTGATACGGGTCAGGAGTGCGCTCATGGGATTCTCCTTGGGTCGCAAGGGCGGGACGTTCCTGCGGGGGCCGTCTATCGGAAGAACGCCAGGTAGTAGTCGACGAGCCCCATCCGGTGCGGCTCGTCGTCGTCCAGGTCGCGGTCGGGTCCGGGTTCGAACGGCGGGGCGTCCGCGATCTGTTGCTTGGTGCAGCCGATGTCGAGCTTCTCCGCGTCGGGGTCGACCGTGGTCACGACCCCGGCCGGAACGATGACGCGTCTGCCGGGGAGCCAGGGATCCGTATCCACCACGACATGGGCGCGGCCGGCCGTGGGCTCGTGCGTGTCGACAGTGCCCGCGAAACCGTCCAAGGCTTCGACCCTGTACCCGGTCAGGTCGAGATGCGCCGCAGGGGCCGCGGTCTCCCTGTAGGTCCAGATGTCGTACGCCATGGGTGTGTTCCTTCCGTCGGGGGCGAGTGGCAACGGGCTTCGTGTTCTGTCACTCCGTGTTGCCCGTCGCAGCCGTCCCACACCATCCGGACCCGCCGGATCGCGAACCTGTCCGTGGCGATGCGGCATGAGCAGCTTCGTTTTGGTGCGGTCAGACCCGTGCTCGGTGCGAGCCGAATGATCCCCGGGGGACCGGGTACGCGGACGCTGTCCAACCCGTTCGGGAAGGATCAACGGAACCGCCGTGTACACGAGCGTCCTTCGCCGCCGGTTGGTTGTTCCGCCCGTGGCGCCCCACGGCGCACCGATGACCGGCGTGACCTGATCTGAGGCGGCCCGCGCGTTCGATGCCGTGACAGACACGACGTAAAGCGACAGAGGAGTGACAGTGATGACCGATCGCACCTGGTCCTACAGCACGGAGTCCGGCCACCTGGCGGGCATCGATCTCATCAGGTGGCGGGTCGAGGCGTCCGACGGGCACATCGGCAAGGTCGACAAACACTCCGACGAGGTGGACGACGCCTATCTGGTCGTCGACACGGGCCCCTGGATCTTCGGCAAGGAGGCGCTGATCCCGGCGAGCGCGGTGACCCGTGTGGACCTGGAGGACCACACGATCCACCTCACCCTGTCCAAGGAACAGGTGAAGGACGCCCCCGAGTTCGTCTCCGACAAGCACCTGGCGGACCGGCAGTACCGCGAGGAGATCGCCCAGCACTACCGCACCGGCGGACCCTTCTCGGGCGGCACCGGTGCCATCTGACAAGCGGTGGCCCGGAGCTGGGGAGTCGGGTCGCGCGCCCAAGGCGATGACGGCTGGTGCCGCTGCAGGTGCGGCGGCCGCGCTCGCCCTCGCGTACACGCTGGCGCGGCGGGCGCGGCGACGCGGCCTCGGGCCGGTGGCCCCGTTCCTCGAACGCCACTTCTGACGGGGCGTGGCTCCCCCTCACGCGTACACCTCGTACCCGTCCATTCGGCTCCTTCACTACCGTCCTTCAGGAGGTAGATACGCATGGTTCCCCTGCTCCTTGTTCTCCTGCTCGTCCTGCTGCTCTTCGGCCTCGGCTTCGCGGCCAAGGCGCTCTGGTGGATCGCCGTCCTCGTCCTCGTCCTGTGGCTGCTGGGCTTCGTGGCCCGGCCCAAGGGCGGCACGGGCCGCTGGTACCGCTGGTAGTCGGCCCCGGTCGTCCACCGGCGGTGTGGACCGATCCCTCCCGCATGAACGAGCTCGGCACTCCCCGTTCGGAGCGTGCCGGGCTCGTCCCCGTGCTCGTGCCGTCGGCGACGACTCGTCCTCGGGTCTCCGTCCTGCGTCCTGGGGTGACACCCGCACGGCTGTGCTATCCGTGGCGGGTGAGCTCGGCATGGAGACGGCCGGCCGACTCGACGACCACATGGCGGAACTGATCGGCCAGGGGCGGCACCATCTCGTCCTCGACCCGTCCGCGCTCGGCTTCATGGACTCGTCGTGCCTGAACGTTCTGATCAGGTCGGTTCACAGGGCGCGGGAAGTCGGCGGAGACCTGTATCTCGCCGCGCCGAACTCCGTGGTGCGACGCATCCTGGAGAGCACCGGGCTGACGACGACGCTCCCGCCGCACGACCGTGTGGCGGAGGCGGAGGCGGAGGCGTTGGCCGCGGCCGGCGGCGGGATCTTACGGCATGCATACGCTCCAGCTCGCGTCCGCGGGGACCGGCTGGATCTCCTCACCGCGGAATTGGCCCCGGGAACCGAGCTCCCACTCCTGCTCCCCGGACCTGTCTAGGTCTGTGCCGTGCTCGGCCACGAGATGCCGGTCGCCGGGCGTGACACGGTTCGAGGACATCGTTTACGTCCCGGTGTGATCCCTTTGAGCGGTGTGGAAACCATGAAGAGGGGAAAAGCGATGTACGAGGTGCCCAGCGCACCCACCGGACGAGGGGAGTACCAGCGCCATGACGGATGCGATGACCGCGGCACGGGACCCCTTGTTGTCCGCGAGTGTCGTCTACGACAACGCCTCTGGCGGCGGTGCGATCGCCTCTGCGCGCGCCTTCACGGCGGACTTCCTCGCGGCGGTCCCGTGCGTGCGGCGTGAACCGGTGGCCGACGAGCGCGTCGAGCTCGCGCAGTTGGTGGTCAGCGAGCTCGTCACGAACGCGGTCCGGCACGCGGTCGGCCCCTGCCGACTGGTCTTGGAGCTGCTCCAGGACACTCTGGAGATCTCGGTGCTCGACCGTGAGGTGGCCGCTCCCGTGCCCCTCGGACACGATCCCGGCCGGATCGGGCAGCACGGCGTCGAGATCGTCGTCGCCGTCTGCGAGAGCCTGAGTGTGGAGCCGCACCCGGAGGGGAAGCGGGTCCGGGCGCGTCTCTCCCTCCTGCGGGAGTACGCCGACACGGCGACCCCGGCGGACCGGCGACCACACTGACGTACCCCGAGCTTTGCGCAGCGGATGGGCACTACGGCTCGCCGGCCCCTGACGGGCTCTGCTCTAGGACGACGCGTCGTGGCGCGGTCACGTGCAGGCACCTCTCGTCCCACGTGACCGATTCGAACGACCGGGTACTGCATCCTCTTTCTGGCTTCCTTCTGCCCAACGACCCTTGCAAGAAGCGGGTCTTCGGTGCCCGATGGCCCCGACAGGCAGCACGGGGAAGGCTTCTGAACACCCCTCGGGAGGGCTCTCGAGAGATTCGGCCCGTGTGCACTGCGCCGCTCCGGGTAGGCGACCTGACACGGAGCCACGACTTTCGGCTCGGGACACACGTGAAAGGGGAATGGCGTGACGCTCACCACGATGTCGGCCAAGGGAATTGAGGCCGGAACGGGAACGCTGCCGGTGATCCCGGACGCGTTGGCGGTCGCGCCGAAGGACGCGCGAGCTCTGTCGAAGGTCTTCTTCCAGGAACTCACGGTGCTGGAGGAGGGGACGCACGAGTACCAGTACGCGCGCAACACCCTCATCGAGATGAACATGAGTCTGGTCCGCTACGCGGCCGGGCGGTTCCGTCATCGCGGCGACGAGATGGAGGACATCGTCCAGGTCGGCATGATCGGACTGATCAAGGCGATCGACCGCTTCGAGCTCTCGCGGGAGGTCGAGTTCACCACGTTCGCCGTGCCCTACATCGTCGGGGAGATCAAGAGGTTCTTCCGAGACACCTCCTGGGCGGTGCACGTACCCCGCCGCCTGCAGGAGGCCCGGGTGGAACTGGCGAAGGCGACCGAGGAGCTGAGTACGCGCCTGGGCCGGACACCGACGGCTTCGGAACTCGCCGAGCTGATGAGCCTCACCGAGGAAGAGGTCACCGAGGCCCGGCTGGCCTCCAACGGCTACAACTCCTCCTCGCTCGACGCCGCGCTGAGCGGCGATAACGAGGACAGCGAGGCCTGCCTGGCCGACTTCATCGGCAGCGAGGACCCCGCCATGGAGCTGGTGGAGGACTTCCACGCCCTGGCCCCGCTGATCGCCGACCTCGACGAGCGTGACCGGCAGATCCTCCACCTGAGGTTCGTCGAAGAACTCACCCAGGCCCAGATCGGGGAACACCTGGGCTGCTCCCAGATGCACGTCTCCCGCCTCCTCTCGCGCACCGTGAAGCGCCTGCGCGAGGGCCTGCTCGCAACCGGCTGATACGGACGGCAGCCAGTGCTCTTTCGTGCCCCGCGGACCGTACCGGGGCGGTCACGCCCTCTTCGGCCGCCTACCGCACGCACCTGGGCCGCGGTTCGTGCGGGGTGCCTCTCGTCCCTGTCGTCGCCGCCCTGCGGGCCTCTCCCCGACGTTAGGTCGCCTCACGCCGCCTGGAACTTCTGGCAGACCCACGGCTGGTACTGAGAACACCATCGGCACGCGAAGACATGCAGGTTCCCCCGGGAAGCAAGCGCCGCTGAGCCGCCTGGCTCAGGCCGCCGGCTTCCCGAGGCGACGCCTTCGAGGCTGCATGCTCACTGCAGCCGGAATCCGGTGAACTCGGTGAGGCCGCGTGTGCCCCGGCCCGCGTTGGCGGCGGTCATGAAGAGGCCGACGTCCTGGGTGATTGCCGCGCCCGGGACCGTCACTGTGGCCACGGGTCGCCAGGTGGCGCCCGTCGTCCGTGGAGAATTCGCCGGTGTACGCGGTACCGGTGTGGGTCAGGCGCAGGGTCACTGGAGCGCGTACGCCGGTGACCTGGGCGTACTTCTCGAGCCGGCCGTTGCCGTTGCCGTCGGCGTCGTAGGAGAGGACTACGCCGTTGGCGGGGGTGACGGCGAGGTTGAGGAAGCCGAGCGAGCCGGGTGCTGCCAGGTTGTTGCTGACGATGATCCCGGCGCGGGCCCAGTTCCCGGTGTTGGCCTGGCTGTCCCGCGTGTGGTGACGGCGGCGTTCTCGCCCATCGCACCGGGTCGGCGGATCGCGCCGAACTGGGCGGTGGCGCCCCACAGGTCGTTGCCCGCGCCCTCGATGGCGTACCGGTCGCCGAGCTGCCCGAATGCCGCGGTGTTGCCGTTCACGGTCGTGAGGCCGTCGTCGAGCGGTCCGGCGACGTACACGGACCCCTGGTGGACGACCTTGGCCGGGGCGACCGCGCGTTGCGGCTCGTACCGCGCGGTCGTCGTGAGCCGGACCGCGGCGAGCGGGTCCGTCAGCTGGCCCTCCGGGACGGTCGCGGTCCAGCGGGCCGTGAATCCGCCGCCCGCGTGGCGCCCTGGGGCTCCGCCAGGACGGCGCCCGTGAGCGCGATGTCGACGCGGCCGGTTGCGGCGAAGCCGTTGCGGTTGGCGAAGGTGGCCGTGATGGTCGTCGAGGCGTCGGGGGTGAGGGTGCGCGGCTCGGCGGTGACGGCGAGGGTCGCCTGGAAGGGGGTGGCGGCGAGTTCGTCGCGGACGCGCCGGGCGGTGCGGTGCGGGTCGCCGCTGGGGCGCAGGGGATATGCTGAGCGGCCCCGGCCGGGGCTTGGTGCGCCCTTCTCTCTCCAGTGTTCCGGCCCTGGCACCGCGGATTCCGGGACTTGTTTCCAGGGTTCGAGTGGCGAAAGTTGCATCTGCCGCACGGCAGCGAGCTGTGGAAGGTACGCGCGGTGCGGCCCCGGGCCCGTAGAGGAGGTAGGCGACGGGGTCGCGGTCGGATCCGTAGGCGGGGGTGTGTGTTCGCCGACGTGCCCGTGGTTCGCGCGGAGGCGAACCCGTTCTTGGTGTTCGCGAGGAGGTGCGGATGTCCTCGGTCGGGACGTTGCCTATGCCGCTGTGTGCAAGCAGGTCAGCCCGTCGCTTCGCGGACGTCCATTCCCTGCTCGGCGAACGCCTTGAAGTCCTCCATGTGCTGTAGCGACTGCTTGCGGAAGGTGCCGGGCATGAGGAGCCCCACCAGGCGCATCAGCACGCCGCTGAACCGGTACTCGTTCTCGCTCATCCAGAGCGTCTTCTCCGGACCGGCCTCGGTCAGCCGGTCGCGCACGGCGCTCCACATCCCCTTGCCTACGATCTCGCGGTCGAAGTGAACGACGCTCCCTTTCGGGATCCCGTGCAGGTCCGCCGGTTCCCTGCGGGTGATGGTCTCGGTGCCCTCGAACTTCTGCTGCCCCATCTGCATCACGACCCGCGACCTGGTCCCGACCTGCCCGTGCACCCCATTCAGCGGCTCGTGCAGCACCAGGCCCCGCAGCCACTTCGGCAGGTGTGCCGGGTCGGCGAGCAGCTGGACCACCCTCTCCCGCGGCAGGGCGATCTCGATCGAGACGGTGTACTTCACAGCGGAGCCCTCCAGGTTCCTGAGCGAACGGGCGTCATGAGCTGATGGGGATGATGCCGAGGGGCTCGGTCGTGGGTTGGGTGGAGCCGCCTGCGGGTTCGACCGTGATGCCGACGGCGACCGCGTTGCCCAGTGGGCCGTCGAGGACCCGGGTCGCTCGGTCGCCGGTGTTGTCCAGGAGGCCCGCGGGGCGCAGGTCGCCCGCCTCGGCGGCGTACCAGAGTTCGTACACCTTGTCGCTCGGCAGCGCCGGGAGGTCGCGGGCGGTGAACGCGGCCTGAGCCTGTTGGCGGGAGACGACGACCGCCGCATCGGCTCCGTCGGCCAACGTACCGGTGTGGACGGTGGCGTCCGGGGCGGTGAGGACTTCCGCGAAGGCAGCGCTCGCCGTGCGGGCCTGCTGCTGGGCTCGGTCCGCGCGGGCGCGCGCGTCCTCGGCCTCCGAGTGCTGCCAGACGGCGACCGAGCCGAGCGCCGCCGCCGCCGCGAGGCTCGCGGCGAGCGCGAGGCGCAGTGCGCGTTGGCCGCGGGCCTTGGCATGGGGCCGGGCGATGTGATGCGGCCGGTCCTGTGGGGTGCGGGAGACCAACTCCATCACGCGTGCGCGCAGCTCCTCGGGTACCGGGGCGGTGTCGGAGGCGACGAGACGGGCGGCGGTCTCCTCGAACTCGGCGACGTCCCGGCGGCAGGCCTCGCAGCCGGCGAGGTGGTTCTCGAAGGCGGCTTCCTCCACGGGCGGGAGAGCGTGGAGGACATACGCCGCGGCGTTGAGGTGCGGATCCTCCGGCGTTGTCATGAGCCGGCCTCCAAACAGGCGCGCAGCTGCTTGAGGCCGTTGCGCATGCGGGACTTCACCGTTCCCTCGGGGGTGGACAGGGAGCGGGCGACCTCGAGGTAGGTCATGCCCTGGTAGTAGGCGAGGACCAGCGGCACCCGCTGGAGGCGGGTCAGGGCCGCCACGCAGCGGTGGACCCGGCGCCGTTCGTCATGGCCCTCGACGGTCTCGGCGACGTGGTCGAACTCCCTGTCCGCCGACAGGATTCCGGCCAGCCTTTCCCGGTCTGTGCTGGCCCGGACGCTCCGCACCCGGTCCACGGCCCGCCGATGAGCGAGGGTGAGCACCCACGCCTTCGCCGTTCCGCGGTCGGGATCGAATCGCTCGGCCGTACGCCACACCTCGATCATGACGTCCTGCGTCACCTCTTCGGCCTGGGCCGCGTCCCGCAGGATCCGGCATGCGAGCCCCATCACCGACCGGGCGAGTGCGTCGTACACGCCGGCGAACGCGTCCCGGTCACCGTCGGCCGCTCGGAGCAGGAGCGTGTCGACGTCGGCGTCCGGTTCGGATGCGTGCGGCAATGGTCGCTCCCCATCATGCCTCTGGTGGTCGGTCGCCGGGGTGACGCGGGCCGAGCCGACCTGCCCGGGGTGGCTCGCCCCGACCGACTCTGCCGTCTGCGACGGGGTCGTGTCGCGTGGCCGCGCCGCTCGGGTGAGGTCGGCGTGCGGCGGACGAGGCTTCACGGTGGTCCCCGCCGGTCGTGTGCCGACGCATGCACCTGGAGTGCGACATGCACGGTCTTGCCGCCGAGTCGGGGGACCACCCTGATGGATCCCCCCAGGCGGCGCACGATCTCCAGGCCGAAGCCGCCTCGCCCGTCGCCGCCCGCATGCCGGTGGAGATCGGGGATCTCCTCGCTGTGGTCGGTGACCGCGATGTCCAGGGAGCTGTCGTGCGAGGCCAGGGTCAGCTCGCATGGGCCGCGGGTGTGGCGGACGGCGTTGGTGACGAGTTCGGAGACGATCAGGACGGCGTCGGCCGTACGGGCGTATTCGGCCGCCTCCAGCCATCGGGCCGCGATGCGACGGGCGACGGCCGGGCTGCGCAGGCCGGAGGGCAGGGCCACGACGTGGCGAGTCATGGTGGGTGCTGAGGGGGGTGCGGGTGCTGAGGGTGGTGCGGTGGTGGTCATGACCGCTCCCTGGAGGCGAATCCTGCTGTGTGAGGGATTCGTAGCCGTACGGAGCACGGATGAGTGATCGGCGATGACAGCCCGCTCATCGAACCTGTCGGCTGATCATCAGGATTCCCGCCGTTTGCTCATCCGGCGGTGGCCCGGTTCCGAATCCCTGATGACCCCGCACGGCGAGTCGGCCGTCGTATCCGCCCTGCCGACCGGTTTCCGGTCGTCCTGGCGGCCGCACGACCCATCTCGACGTGCTCAACGATGTCGATCAAGCGAGGGAGGTGCGTCCGATGACCGCGTCCATGCGTGCCCGTCGTCTTGTGGCAAGCGCCGCGGCGGCGGGACTGCTGGCTGGCGGTGCCGCGCTCGGCATGTCCGGGACGGCCACCGCGGCACCTGCGCCCACGTCCGTCTCGACCGTCGTGGCCGGTGACCATCACGACCGGTGCGAGTGGAAGAAGGGGCACTGGGAGAAGAAGTGGGTGAAGGGCCACTGGGAGAAGAAGTGGACCCACCACAAGACGTGGCACAAGGGCCATCACGACAAGCACGGCGACTGGCACAAGGGCTACTGGAGCATCGAGCACCAGTACAAGTGGGTCTACATCCCGGCCCACTGGGATCACCACTGGGTGAAGGGCCACTGGGACTGCCACCACCGCTGACCCGAACTCCTGCTGCTGAGGACCAGGCCCCGGGCCTGGTCCTCACTGATGTGTCACGTGAGTGGACGGTCCGTGGCCCGGATGGGGGTCGGCAGCTCGGTGACGCCACGGAGGTAGCGGTCCGCCGCCGCCGCGGCCGCTCTGCCCTCCGCGATGGCCCATACGACGAGGGACGGACCGCGCCCGGCGTCGCCGGCGACGAAGACGCCGGCGGTTTCCTCCGCTTCCGGTGTCGTGGCCGATGACGAGAGCGCGGTGAAATCCGGGGTGCGTGCGAAGGTTCCCCCGGGGTCGGGCGCGAGACCCAGGGGGCCGGTCAGGCCCGGATGGTGGCGAGGGCCGCGGAATCCGAGCGCGAGCAGCACGAGCTGGGCCGGAAGGACGCGGGCCGTGCCGGGCCGAGGGCGTCTGGCCCTGGGTTCGACCTCGTTCAGCACCACGGTCACGACCTGTCCCGACATGTCACCGTCGAAGTGAACGGTGACGGAGGAGAAGGACCTGGGGTCGGTGCCGTCGCGAGTGCACGCCTCCTCGTGGGCGTGGGACATCCGGTAGATCTTCGGATGGACGAGCGGCCATGGTTCGTCGGCCGTACGGCCCTTGTCCGGCAGGGGGTTGATGTCCACCTGGACGACGGACGACGCGTCCTGTCGCAGCGCGGTGCCGAGACAGTCGGAGCCCGTGTCGCCTCCGCCGACGATCACGACATCCTTGCCTCGTGCGGAGAGCGTCGCGGGTACGGGTACGGGGGAGGGCCCGGCGGAGCGGTTGGCGGCCACGAGGTACTCCATGGCGTGGTGGATGCCTCCCAACTCCCGCCCAGGGCAGTCGATGTCACGCGGTTCCGTCGCTCCGGTGGCGACGATCACAGCGCCGTACGCAGACCTCAAGCCAGCCGCGTCGACGTCATGGCCGACGTCGACCCCGGGGCGGAATCGCGTGCCTTCGTCCTCCAACTGGGCGATCCTGGCGTCCAGTCGGTCCTTGGACATCTTGAAGTCGGGGATGCCGTAACGGAGAAGTCCGCCGACACGGTCGGCTCGTTCGTACACCGTGACCGCGTGCCCCGCGCGGGTGAGTTGCTGAGCCGCCGCGAGTCCCGCCGGCCCGGACCCCACGACGGCGACCGAGTAGCCGGAGGCCCGGGGCGGCCGCAGAGGACGCACATGGCCGCGCGCCCACGCCTCATCGGCGATCGCCTGCTCGACGTTCTTGATCGTCACCGGTTCGCCGGCGAGGGCGAGCACACAGGCGTCCTCGCACGGAGCGGGACAGAGCCGGCCGGTGAACTCGGGGAAGTTGTTGGTGGCGTGGAGCCGTTCGGAGGCGGTGGCCCAGTCGCCGTGGGCGGCGTACACGTTCCACTCCGGTATGAGGTTGCCGAGCGGGCAGCCACCGTGGCAGAAGGGCACGCCGCAGTCCATGCACCGCCGGGCCTGGGCGGAGACCACCGGCAACAGCTGCTGGCCCGTGTACACCTCGTGCCAGTCTCCGACGCGCTCGTCGGGGGGCCTGGAGGGGGCCGGTCGCCGGGGTATGTGGAGGAAGGCGGAGGGGTCGGTCATGGTGCCCTCGACACGGCTGTTCGGGAATGCCGGTGTCCGTGGCCTTCATCGTACGTCCGGGGGGCCGACCCGGTCCGCGGAGCGGAACGGACGGCCGGATGCCGAGAAGTCTCCGCATCGGTACATACCTTCCGGCGTCGGCAACGAATCACCTGTATGACACCGGACACCGTCCAGGGAGACCTCATGAGAGGCAAGCCGCTCGACATGACGGCGACAGCCCCCGTCGCTGTGGCCCCGGCGCGCACCGATCAGGTGGACACAGACCAGGTGGACACCACCGCCGTGGAGGAGCTCCTCACCCGCCTGTTCTCGGAGGTCGCACGGTTGGAATCCGTACCCCCGGACAGTGACTTCTTCCATGATCTGGGAGCGGACTCGCTGCTCATGGCCCACTTCTGCGCGCGAGTTCGGAAGCAGCCAGGACTGCGGCCGGTGTCCATGAAGGAGGTCTACCAGCATCCGACGATCCGCGGACTCAGCGCCGCCCTGGCGGAATCAGCCGCCACGCGGCCCTCCGCCCGTCCGGGGGCGACGAGCGAGGCGCCCTCCGACGTGCCCGAGATACCAGGCATGGCCATCGCGCCCACCGGCGGGCTCGGCCGACCGCGGCCGGTTCTGTGCGGTCTGCTGCAACTGCTGAGCTACCTCGGCTATGCCCTTCTGATCGCTGTCGTCGTCACGCGTGGATACGAGTGGATATCGGAGGGCAGCGGTCTGTTCGACGACTACCTGAGGTCCGTGGTGTTCGGTGCGGCCGTGCTCCTGATCCTGTGCACCCTGCCCATCGCGGCGAAGTGGCTGCTCATCGGGCGATGGCAGCCGCGGCGGATCCGTGTCTGGAGCCTCGGCTACCTGCGCTTCTGGCTGGTCAAGACACTGGTGCGGGCGAATCCGTTGGTGCTGTCGGTGGGGTCACCGCTGTACTCGCTCTACCTGCGGGCGCTCGGCGCGCATCTGGGCCGGAGCGTCACCGTCCTGTCGCGCAGCGTGCCCGTCTGCACGGACCTGCTGTCCATCGGTGACCACACGATCGTCCGCAAGGACACACTGATCAACTGTTACCGCGCCCGCGACGCCGTGATCGAGACCGGCCCCGTCTCCCTCGGCCGGCGCGTGCTCGTCAGCGAGTCGACGGTTCTGGACATCCGGACGTCGATGGGCGACGGCGCCCAGCTCGGCCATGCGTCGTCGCTCCACGCCGGCCAGTGCGTTCCCGACGGCGAGCGCTGGCACGGGTCGCCCGCCCAGCCCGCCGACACCGACTTCCGAGGGGTCGAGGCCACGCGCTGCGGCCGCGTACGGCGTGCCTCCCATGCCGTCGGTCAGGTCCTGTTCGCCGTGTTGTTCGTCGCACCGCTGGCTGTCGGCGGGGTGGACGTCCTGCTCTCCAAGGTCCCGCAGCTGGCGGTGGTCCTGGAAGCCGGTCCTGCGGCTCTCACCGACGGGGCCTTCTACACGGACCTGCTCGCGGTGACAGCCCTCGTGTTCTTCGGCGCGATACCGCTCACCCTGCTGCTCCTGGCCACCGTGTCCCGCCTGGTCGGCCGGATCGTGGTCCCGGGCCGGGTTTACCCGCTCTTCGGCCTCCACCACACGCTGCACCGCCTGGCGACGGTGCTCACCAACCGGAAGAGCCTGACACGGCTCTTCGGCGACAGCACGGCCATCGTGCACTACCTGCGCTGGGTTGGATACGACCTGTCCCACGTGGAGCAGACCGGGTCGAACTTCGGCACGGTCGTGAAGCACGAAAGCCCGATGATGAGCCATGTGGGCAGGGGCACCATGGTCGCCGACGGCCTCTCGCTCATGAACGCGGACTACTCCAGCACCTCGTTCCGCGTATCGCCCACCCGGATCGGTGCCCGCAACTTCCTCGGCAACAAGATCGCCTATCCCGCGCGTGGCAGGACCGGCGACAACTGCCTCCTGGCCACCAAGGTCATGGTTCCGGTGGACGGGGAGATCCGGGAGAACGTCGGTCTCCTGGGTTCCCCCAGCTTCGAGATCCCGCGTTCGGTGCTCCGCGACAGTTCGTTCGACGACATCCGCGACGGGGAGGAGCTGCGTCGCCGTCTCGCGGCGAAGAACCGGCACAACGCCATGACCATGGTCTGGTATCTGGCCACCGCGTGGCTCTACCTCTTCTTCGTCACCGTGCTCTTCGCCGGCGCGGCGGATCTGTACGGGGACATGGGTGTGTGGGCGCTCGCCTTGGCCAATGGCGTTCTGCTCCCGTTCACGATCTTCTACTACGTGCTGGTCGAGCGGATCGTCACCTTCTTCGCCCCGCTCGGGCCGCTGTTCTGCTCGATCTACGACGTTCGGTTCTGGCGGCGCGAACGGTACTGGAAGGTCCCCTCGGAGGCGTATCTGCAGGTGCTGAACGGCACGCCGTTCAAGAGCGCCGTCTGGCGGATGCTGCGGGTCCGGATCGGCAGGAACGTCTTCGACGACGGCTGCAGCCTGCCCGAGCGGTCCATGGTGACGATCGGCGACGGCTGCACGCTCAACGCGGGGAGCGTCGTCCAGTGCCACTCGCAGGAGGACGGCGCCTTCAAGTCCGAACCGAGCAGGCTCGGCCCGGGCAGCACGCTGGGCGTCGGTGCCTTCGTCCACTACGGAGTGGAGGTCGGCGCGCGTGCCGTGCTGGAGACCGACTGCTTCCTGATGAAGGGCGAGACGGTTCCCGACGACAGCCGGTGGACGGGAAACCCCGCCCGACCCGTGGAACCCCATGACGACGGCGCCGACGGAGGCGGATTCCGATGACGGTCACACGCGACACGCTGCCCGACGGCACGCGGTCCACGACAGGATGGACCGAGGTTCCCCGTTGGACCACGGCTCCGGTGCCGGGCTCGGCCGATCACACGATCGCCCTCCCGGACGGCATGACGACCGACCTGCGGGCGTGTGCCTGGGAGCTGGGCGTGCGGCCCTCGGCGCTCCACCTGGCGGCGCACGCCAAGGTTCTCGCCGCGCTCTCCGGGGATCCGGTCGTGATCACCGCCCGCCTTGTGGAGCCGGGACGGTATGTGTCCTGCCGGATGTCCGTCGCACCGGGCACGTGGCGCGACCTCGTCAGGGACGCCGTGCGTGCGGAGGAACTGCTCGGCGACGGGGAGGGGGAAGCGGCTTGCGACAGGGAAGGGGAAGCGGCTTGCGACGGGGGAGGGGCTTGGCGCCCCGAAGCGTCCGACACCGGCCGAGCGGGCCGCCCCGAGGCCGTGTTCGACCCGGACGGGCACGGGCCGGTCCTGCCCGACGACGCGGTCCTCTGCGTCACGGTGCGCGAGGACGCCGACGGACAGGCGTTGAGCCTGCGCTTCCGTATGGACGCGCTCGACGGCGACGCCGCGGCGCGCATCGCGGGCTACCACCTCATGGCGCTCCGAGGCCTCCTGGCCGACCCGGACTCCCGCCACGACCGCCACTGCCTGCTGTCCTCCGAGGAGATCCGGTTCCAGGTAGACGGACTCGCCGGACCCGCAAGGCCCCTGCCGGACAAGAGGTTCCACGAGTTGTTCGAGGAACGGGCGCGCCGGCACCCGGACGTCGTCGTCGCGGTGCATCGCGGACGCCGGTGGACCTACCGAGACCTGAACCTCCGCGCCAATCGCCTCGCACGGGCCCTGCTGGCCCAGGGGCTGCGGCCCGAGGACCCGGTGGGAGTGGTGCTCCCGCGGGGCCTGTACTGGATGGCCTGCGTCCTGGCGACCTTCAAGGCGGGCGGTGCCTATCTGCCCGTGGACCCGGACTACCCGTCCGAACGCATCGGCACGATGCTGGGACGTGCCGAGTGCCGCTTCGTCCTCACCGAGCCGGGCAGTACCAGCCACCTCGAGCGGGCACTCGCGTCGTCGGCCGCCCCTCGCGTCGTCGACGCGCCCTCCGTCGCGGAGCGCGAGAGCGACGGCCGTGACCTCGGCATCCCCGTTCCGGCCGACGCTCTCGCGTACATCTTCTTCACGTCGGGATCGACCGGCGAGCCCAAAGGAGCGATGGTCGAGCACGCGGGCCTGCTCAACCACCTTCTGGCGAAGGC
The DNA here is from genome assembly GCF_042718575.1 of Streptomyces sp. NPDC058579. Classification (NCBI taxonomy): domain Bacteria; kingdom Bacillati; phylum Actinomycetota; class Actinomycetes; order Kitasatosporales; family Streptomycetaceae; genus Streptomyces; species Streptomyces sp. NPDC058579. The sequence continues at coordinate 16,014 of NZ_JBHXPI010000018.1, read as the reverse complement.
CGGGGACCTTCGCGTCGGGCCGGGATCCGCCGTGGCGCAGACGGCGTCGCAGTGCTTCGACATCTCGCTGTGGCAGCTGTTCGCCGGGCCCCTGGTGGGCGGACGGACGCTCCTGGTGGAGCAGGAGGCGGTCCTGGACGTCCACCGATTCCTCGACCTGATGGCGGAGGAGCGGGTGAACGTGCTCCAGGTCGTCCCGTCGTACCTCGATGTACTGGTCTCGGCACTGGAACGCACGCCACGAGGGCTGCCAGACCTTGAATGCGTCTCGGTGACCGGCGAGGCCCTCCGCGCGGAGCTGGTGAGGCGGTGGTTCCGCGTCAAGCCCCGGAGCCACTTGGTCAACGCCTACGGGCTGACCGAGACGTCCGACGACACCCATCACGAGGTGCTGGAGGACGCGCCACCGGGGGAACGGATCTCCCTGGGGCGGCCGATCCCCAACGTGCGCGTCTATGTGATGGACGACCGTCTGATGCCCGTCCCGCTCGGCGCCCCCGGCTCGATCGCCTTCTCCGGCGTCTGCGTGGGCCGGGGTTACATCAACGACGCCGACCGCACAGCCGAGTGCTACCGGGCCGATCCGCTGCGCCCCGGGGAGCGCCTCTACCGGGGAGGGGACTTCGGCCGCCTGCTGCCCGACGGGAAGCTCGAGTTCCTGGGCCGACGGGACGAGCAGGTCAAGATCCGAGGCTTCCGGGTCGAGATCGGCGATGTCGAGAGCGCTCTGTTGCGCGTTCCGAATGTACGCGACGGAGCCGTCGTGGTCACCGGGGCGGAGGGACACGGGCGGCAACTGGTCGCCTTCCACACCGGTGACCCGGCGCTCGGCTCCGATCACCTGCGCCACCTTCTCGGGGAGTTGCTACCCGCCTACATGGTGCCGGCCTCGTGCCACTGGCTGGACGCGCTCCCGCTGACGCCCAACGGGAAGGTCGACCGCAAGGCGCTCGGCTTGCTCGCCGAGGCGTCCAGCCACAAAGACGGCCATGGGGAGGGCTCTGGGGACGGCTCCGGGGACGCTCCCTTCACCGCGACCGAGGAGCGACTCGCCGACGTGTGGGCCGCGGTGCTCGACGTACCGGCTTCCGAGATCGGGCGGAGGGACGGCTTCTTCGACCTCGGCGGAACCTCCCTGACCGCCGTGCGCCTCGCCGTCGTGCTTGACCGGGTGGTGTCGCTCAGCGACCTGACGGCATCTCCGGTACTGGCGGAGCTGGCCGCGCTGATCGACGCACGCACCGGGGCGACCGCCCCGACAGGAGAGAGGAATTCGCCATGAGGTCCGCACTCTTCCACCGACAGCACGTATCGGCGCCGACGCTCCTGCCCGAGATCGAGAGCTCGACCGGCGGCGCGGGAGCGGCGGCCTGGATGGCCGCGCACCGTGGAGAGGTGCTCGCCGTCGTCGCCGAGCACGGCGCCGCCGTCGTGACCGGCCTCGGTCTGCACAGCGTCTCCGACGTCGAAGCGGTGCTCGGGCAACTGGGTGTGAGTCCGGTCCGGGAGGCCGAGGGCTTCGCCGCTCGCACGGAGCACGCGTACGGCGTCTACTCCTCGGCGGCCTGGCCGCCCCGGCAGCCGATGTGCATGCACCACGAGCTGAGCTACGCGGGACAGTTCCCGGGTCTTCTGCTCTTCGCGTGCCTGCGGGCTCCCGCCACGGGCGGAACGACCGCGCTCGCGGATGCCGCCGCGGTACTGGACGCTCTGCCCTCCGAGATCGTGGAACGTTTCGAGCGGGAGGGCTGGCTGCTCACCCGTGCCTACCACGAGGAGATCGGCACCAGCCTCACCCAGGCCTTCGGCACCACCGACACCCACGCCATCGACCGCCACTGCCGGGACATGGACATCGTGGCCGAATGGCAGCCGGACGGGTCGCTGCGCACCCGGCAGCACCGCCGGGCCGTCGTGCGGTATCCGGGTACCGGAAGGCGCTGTTGGTTCAACCAGATCGCGTTTCTGAACCAGTGGACGATGGACCTGGAGGTACGTGAGTTCCTGATCGACGAGTACGGCCTGGACGGGCTGCCGTTCAACACGTACTACGGCAACGGCGACAGCGTCGCCGCCGACACGGTGGAGCAGATCAACAAGGTCTACGAGGCCCATGCCGTCCGCAGACCGTGGCAGGCCGGCGACCTGATGCTCGTCGACAACATCCGCACCGCCCACAGCAGGGAACCCTACGAGGGGCCCCGGCAGGTGGTGGTGGCGATGGCCGACCCCAAGCGGCAGGCGTCGCCCGCCGCGCAGACGAGGAGTGCAGCGACATGACCGTGACCCAACCCCTGTCCGACCCCGCCCGGTCCACCGAGGACACCGCCCGGTCCGCGGAGGACCTCGCGGTTCCCCCCTTCGCGGTCGTCCCGGGGCGCCAGGTCAAGCAGGTCCTCGACGGCAGGGAGGCGACGGTGAAGGACGTGGTGGAGTCGGCCTATCACCTGCACGCCGCAGGCCTGACGGTCAACCCCGCCTCGACCTTCCTGCGCTTCCCCGACCGCCCGGCCTCGCGCATCATCGCCCTGCCCGCCTCCTTGTCCGGCGAGGCGCAGGTCGACGGGCTCAAGTGGATCTCCAGCTTCCCGGCGAACGTCAGGTCGGGGATTCCACGGGCGTCGGCGGTCCTCATCCTCAACGATCCCGTGACCGGCTACCCCTTCGCCTGCATGGAGAGCTCGGTCATCAGCGCCGCGAGGACGGCGGCGTCCGCCGCCTCCGCCGCGAGCTGGCTCAGCCGAGGGCGCCCCCGGGCTTCCCGCGTCGGATTCATCGGGACGGGTCTGATCGCCCGCTACATCCACACCTACCTGCGAAGGACCGGTTGGTCCTTCGACGACATCGGTGTCCACGACCGCTCAGCGGACAGCGCCGCAGGCTTCCGCCTCTACCTGGAGCAGTCCGGCATGGACGGCCGGGTCACCGTGCACAGAGACCCCGAACAACTCGTGCGCAACAGCGATCTGGTGGTCATCGCCACGGTCGCGAGCACACCGCACATCACCGCGCCCTCATGGTTCGACCACCACCCGGTGGTCCTCCACGTCTCCCTGCGCGACCTCGATCCGCAGATCCTGCTGTCCGCCACGAACATCGTCGACGACACCGACCACTGCCTGCGCGCCCAGACGTCACCCCACCTCACCGAACAGCTGACGGGGAACAGGGACTTCGTGCACGGCACTCTCGCCGACGTCATGTCCGGCCGCGTGTCCGTGCCGACGGACCGTACCGCGATCTTCTCGCCGTTCGGGCTCGGGGTCCTCGACCTGATGGTCGGCAAGTACGTCTACGACCAGCTGGTGCGCTCCGGCGAACTGACCATCGTCGAGGACTTCTTCGACGAGCTGAGCCGGTACGGATGAGACGGGCCCGACGAGTCAGAACACCAGTCAGAACCGACCGGCCGAAGCGTCGCCCGAGGAGGAGAGCACCGTGCCCGTCATCACCGCCCCCCACGCCTTCAACCAGGACGACCTCTACGTCGACCTGATGCCGACGCTCGGCCTGCCCCTCTTTCTCAAGTGCGAGGGCTTCAACTTCGCGGGCTCCATCAAGCTCAAGGCCGCTGCGGAGATGGTCGAGTCCGCCGAGCGGCGGGGCGTTCTCACCCCCGAGTCCATCCTGGTGGAATCCTCCTCCGGCAACCTCGGCGTGGCACTCAGCGTCATCGCGGCGAGCAAGGGATACAAGTTCGTCTGCGTCACCGACTCGCGATGCAACCTCACGACCCGGTTGATGATGGAGGCGCTCGGAGCCCACGTGCACATCGTGTCCGAGGAGAAGGACGGCAGTCTGCTGGGGGGCCGGCTCGAGGCCGTCCGGCGCCTGTGCGCGTCCGACCCCCGTTGCGTGTGGCTCAGCCAGTACTCCAATCCCGACAACTGGAAGGCCCACTACCGCCGGACGGCACCCGCGATCGCCCGTGCCTTTCCCCAGATCGACGTCCTGTTCATCGGCGTCGGGACCACCGGCACCCTGATGGGCTGCGCGCGCTGGTTCCGCACCTGGAACCGACCCGTGCGCATCGTCGCGGTGGACACCATCGGGTCGGCGATCTTCGGAGACCGGCCAGGACGCCGGGTGATCCCCGGCCTCGGCATGAGCATGCGGCCGCCTCTGCTCGACCAGCGGTACGTGGACGAGGTGGTCCGGGTCGAGGAGTCGGACACGATCCGCACCTGCCGTGCCATGGCCGCGCGTGGATTCGTCTTCGGTGGATCCACCGGGACGGTCGTCAGCGGTGCGACCGGCTGGCTCGACGACCATCACGCGGAACACCTCACGTGCGTGGCGATCTCGCCTGACCTCGGCGAGCGCTATCTCGACACGATCTACCAGCCGAACTGGGTGCAGGCTCTCTTCGGCGACGAGGCTCTGGACGTAGCTGCTCGATGACCTCAGCTGTACTGCTGAAGGGAAGTGGTGGAACCCTCCAAGCCCGGCTGGTCATCGTTGTGCCGACCAAGATCACTCTGTTCATCCGAACGGTCACAGACTTGCAGGAGGCGGCGGCCGAGCGCGGCCGCCGTGTCCTTGTCCGTGACGACACCTGGGATCCACACCGTGAGCGAACGCGTCATCGCACCCAAGAGCCGGGGCTTCCTGTTCCTCGATTCCCATCCCGGTGGCTGCCGGCAGCTGGTGGACGAGATGTGGCAGGCCGTGCCCGGCACGGCCCCCGCCCTCGCCGGGAGCGAAGGGCCGGTGGCCGTGGTGATCGGCTCGTCCGCCGGGTACGGACTGGCCGCCACGATCGCGGGCCTCGCCCGTGTCGGTATCCGTGGCATCGGTGTGTGCTTCGAGAAGGCGCCCGCGCGGCGCACCGGAACGGCCGGCTGGTACCGCACCGACGCCACCGCACGCCTCGCCCGACAGCACGGGCGGGACATCGTCTTCCTCAACGGCGACGCGTTCAGCGACACGGTCAAGGAGCAGGTCGCCGACCTCCTCGTCGAGCGGTTCGGGGGACGACTCGACTACCTGATCTACTCGGTGGCCGCGCCTCGCCGCACCGATCCGGACACCGGCACCGTGTACGCCTCGGTCCTCAAGCCGGTCGGCTCGGCACACACCACCAAGACCCTCGTCTTCGACGATCAGGGCGCCCCGGAGGTGAAGGAGGTCACCACCGCGCCGGCCGAGGGCGACGACATCGAGCAGACCGTGGCGGTGATGGGCGGCACCGACTGGGAGCGGTGGATCACCTTCCTCGCCGACCGCTCCCTGCTCGCCGACGGCTTCACCACCGCGGCCCTGTCCTACATCGGCTCGCCGATCACCGCGGCCGTCTACCGGCAGGGCACCATCGGCGCCGCGAAGGCCCATCTCGAAGCCACCGCACGCACGTTGGACGAGCGCCTCGGCAAGACCGTGGGCGGCCGGGCCGTGACCTCGGTCAACGCCGCCGCGGTCACCCAGTCCTCCACCGCCATCCCCGGCATCGCCCTGTACGTCGGGTTGCTGCGCGGTGTCCTCGGCGACGCCATGGTGGCCCCGATCGGTCAGCTCGTGGAGCTGTGGGACCAGTTGACCGGTGCCCGCCCGCTCGATCTCGACGACGAGGGCCGGGTCCGCCTCGACACCTGGGAACTCGACCCCGCCGTGCAGGACGCCGTCGCCGAACGCTGGAGCACGGCGACCAACGACACCATCACCGAACTCGCCGATCTGGACTGGTTCAGCGACGAGGTCCGCCGCCTCTACGGCTTCTCCGTTCCCGGTGTCGACTACACCGCCGCCGTCGAAACCGACGTCCCCTGGCCCACCCTCTGACCGCACCTCGTCGGCCGGCTCCGTGCGCGATGTGGGGCCGGCCGGGTCACGAGCATGGGGGTGGGAGGGAGTGCGGGGCCCGCCCCTTCCGGCGGCCGCGCTCAGCCGCCCTCGCGGAAGGTCAGCCGGAACAGCGCGCCCCCGCCCGGCGCCGTCTCCGCGACCAGTTCGGCGGCGTGCGCACGCGCGATCTGCCGGGCCATCGCAAGCCCCAGGCCCGACCCCGGCAGGGAGCGGGCCGCCCCCGCCCGGTAGAAGCGGTCGAAGACGTACGGCAGGTCCTCCGCCGCGATCCCCGGACCGTGGTCCCGTACGGTCAGCTCCGCGCCCGTGCCGAGGGCCACCAGCTCCACCTCCACAGGCAGCCCCTCCCCGCTGAACTTCGCCGCGTTGTCGAGCAGGTTCCCCAGCAGCCGGCTGAGCCGCGCCGGTACCCCCGGCAGGACCACCGGCTCCGTACGCACCCCGAACGGCACCCCCGGCCAGTGCGCCCGCGCCGCTTCCACGCAGTGCTCGACGAGTGCTTCCAGCCGCACCGGCTCCACCAGTGGGGTCGGCTCCTCGTCCCGTGCCAGCTCGATCAGATCGTTCACCAGGCCGGTCACCTCCCGCAGCTGCCGGCCGAGCGCGGCCGACGCGCGCGCCCGCTGCTCCGGAGTGAGCCGGTCCACCCGCGCCAACAGCTCCGCGTTGGTCCGCAGCGCTGTCAGCGGCGTCCGCAGCTCGTGCGAGGCGTCCGCGACCAGCCGCCGCTGCGCGGTGACGGACTGCTCCAGCTCCCCGAGCATGGTGTTGAAGGTCCCGGCAAGCCGCGTGATCTCGTCCTCCCGCCCGGCGGCCCCCCGCGCGGGGAGCTCGATCCGGTGCCGGGGATCACGGGTCGCCGCGATCCGCTCCGCCGCCGCCGTGAGCCGGGTCACCGGCGCGAGCCCGGTCCGGGACACCCAGTACCCCAGTACGGCGGCCAGCAGCACCCCGGCCGCCGCCGTAAGGAGGAGCCACCACGAGGCCTCCTCGATGCCCGCCTCGACCGTGTCGGCCCGCAGCGCCACCTGGAGCGCCCGCCCCTTCGCGTAGTCGGTCGTGAGCATCCGAGCGGGGTGCCCGGCCACCGTGATGTTCGTGTAGTACGGGGCCCGCTCCCCGGCGGCGACCTCCCGCGCGGCCGGCGCCACCGGCAGCTGCCCCGGCGTACGGGGGTCGTCGGCCGGGTCGGCCGGCACCACCTCCGCGCAGGCCGGGGCGGCCAGGAAGCGGCACTCACCGGCCAGCGTGCCCGGCGGGTGCCCCCGATCGCGTTGCGCCGCGAGCCGCGCGGACTGGGTCAGGCTCAGGTCGAGCTGGTCGTACAGCGCGGACCGTACGACGACGTACGCGGCCGCGCACACCCCGACCGCCACCAGGGCCACCGCCGCCGTGACGGCCAGCGCGAGCCGGGTCCGCAGCGGCCGCCGCCTGCGCCACACGCCCCCGAGCCGCCGCCGGCCGCCCCCGCTCACAGCGTGTCCAGCCGGTAGCCGACCCCGTGCACGGTGTGGACAAGCCGAGGCTCGCCCTCGGCCTCCAGCTTCCGGCGCAGGTAGCCGACGTACACGGCGAGCGAGTTGGAGTCAGGACCGAAGTCGCGCCCCCACACCAGCTCCAGGATCAGCTCGCGCGGCAGCACCTGGCCGGGGTGGCGCAGCAGCAGTTCAAGCAGCGCGGCCTCGGTACGGCTGAACTCCATCGGCCGCCCGCCGCGCCGCCCGGTGCGCGTGGCGGGGTCCAGTACGAGGTCGGCGAAGCCCAGGGGGCCGCTGCCCGGCTGCTCGGGCGCGGCCCGTCGCAGCAGGGCCCGGACCCGGGCGACCAGTTCGTCCAGCGCGAAGGGCTTGACCAGGTAGTCGTCGGCCCCGGCCTCAAGGCCGTCGACGCGCTCGCTGACGGAGTCGAGCGCCGTCAGGACCAGTACGGGCGTACGGTCGCCCATCGCGCGCAGCTGACGGCACACCCCGAGCCCGTCGAGGACCGGCATCATCACGTCCAGGACGAGCGCGTCCGGCTCCCAGCGCGCCACCTCGCTCAGCGCGGCAAGGCCGTCCGCCGCTCCCCGGACCTCGTACCCCTCGACGGCCAGGCCGTCCTGCACGGCGGCCCTGACCTCGGGCTCGTCGTCGACCACCAGAATCCGTTGCATGGAGCAAAGCCTGCCAAAGCCGTCGGCGCGATCCTCTTAGAACGTTCTTAAGGCGCACCGGGAGTGTGCGGCCCATGACCACTCGAACCCCTCGACACACACCCGCGGCACTGTCCGTCGTGATCGGTGCGGGCGGCACCGGCGGGCACATCTACCCGGGCCTCGCCCTCGCCGAGGCGCTGCGCGCGGCCGTCCCGGACGCCGTGATCTCGTTCATCGGGACCGAACGGGGCCTGGAGACCGAGCTGATCCCCGGTGCCGGCTACCGCCTGCACACCGTCGGCATGATCCCCTTCGACCCGGCGCTCGGCGCGAAGAGGTACCTGCTGCCCGCGGCCCTGCTGCGCTCGGCGCACCAGGCCCGTTCCGTGATCCGGGCGCAGGGCGCGCAGGTCGTCGTCGGCATGGGCGGCTATCCGAGCGCGCCCGCCGTGCTCGGCGCCCGGCTGGCGGGGGTGCCCGCCGTGATCCACGAGTCCAACGCGGTACCGGGCCGGGCCAACCAGTTCGCGGCCCGTCTCACCGAGCACGTCGCGGTGGCCTTCGACCGCAGCCGCCCCCATCTGGCGGGCGGGGCGCGGGCGCTGACCACGGGGATGCCGATCTCCGCCGCGCTCTCCGGGCTCGCGGACCTGCCGCGGCCGGAGCGGGCGGCGCTGCGCACCGAGGCCAGGGGGGAGCTGGGGATCCCCGACGGGAAGCGCCTCGTCGTCTTCAACGGCGGCAGCCTGGGGGCGGTCCGGCTCACCGGGGCCGCGGTCGCCCTGGCCGGGCTCTGGCAGCACCGAAACGACGTACAGCTGCTGGTCAAGACGGGCCCCGCGGCGCTGCCGGACGCGGAGCGGGACCTCGCGGCGTCCGGCGGGCACCGGATCGCGCGGGCCGTGGCGTACCTGGACCGGATGGACCTGGTGTACGCCGCCGCCGACCTGGTGGTGTGCCGGGCGGGCTCGGCGACGGTCGCGGAGCTGGCGGCGACCGGGGTCCCGGCCGTGCTCGTCCCCTATCCGTACGCCCCGGGCGACCACCAGACCCACAACGCCCGCGTGCTGTCCGACGCGGGAGCCGGGCTGCTGCTGCCCGACTCCGAGACCACCGCCGGACGGCTCGCCGGTCTCGTCGGCCCGCTGCTGGCCGACCCGGACCGGCTGGCGTCGATGGCCGGCGCCGCCGACCCCGGCCCGCACGCGCGGGCCGCCGAACTGCTGGCCGCGGAGGTCCTCCGCGTGGCCGGCGTCCGCCTTCCCACCTTGGAGCACGCATGACCACGAACATGACCACGGCCACGGCCACGAACTGGACCGGTCGCACCGTCCTCGTCACCGGGGCCGAGGGCTTCATCGGCTCGACCCTGGTGGACCTGTTGGTGGCGCGGGGCGCGCGGGTGCGCGCCTTCGTGCACTACAAGCCGTACGCGGAGAAGGGGCACCTGGCCCGCTACCTGGCCGACGCGGGCGGCCCGGGCAGCCCGGTGGAGATGTGGGCGGGCGACATCCGCGACGCGGGCCGGGTCAGCGACGCGGTCGCCGGCTGCGACACCGTCTTCCACCTGGCGGCCCTGATCGGGATCCCGTACAGCTACGCCTCGCCGGGCGCGTACGTGCAGACGAACGTCACCGGTACGGAGAACATCGCGGAGGCCTGCCGCCGTCACGATGTACGCCGCCTCGTGCACACCTCCACCAGCGAGGTCTACGGCACGGCCCTGACGGCACCCATCGCGGAGGACCACCCGCTCCAGCCGCAGTCCCCGTACTCCGCGTCGAAGATCGGCGCGGACATGATGGCGCTCTCCTTCCACCACGCCTTCGAGCTGCCGGTGACGGTGGTGCGGCCGTTCAACACGTACGGCCCCCGCCAGTCGGCGCGCGCGGTGATCCCCACGATCCTGGCCCAACTCCACTCGGGCTCCCGGGAGATCCGCCTTGGCTCGACCACGCCCACCCGGGACTTCACGTACGTGACGGACACGGCCGAGGGCTTCCTCGCGGCGGCGGAGTGCGACCGGGCGCTGGGCGAGGTGGTCAACCTCGGCTCCGGTCAGGAGATATCCATCGGCGACCTGGCGAAGGCCCTGATCACGGCCTCGGGCCGGGAGGCGGACGTGGTGGTGGACCCGTCCCGGCTGCGCCCCTCGGGCAGCGAGGTCCACCGACTCCTTTCGGACAACTCCCGCGCCCGCGAGTGGGCGGGCTGGAAGCCGGACGTCTCCCTCTCCGAAGGCCTGGCCCGCACGTCGGACTGGGTCGCGGCCAACCTCAACCTCTTCGCCCCGGATCGCTACCAGGTGTAGGGCAGACCGACGGCTCGCCGCCGGGCAAGGCACGTGCGCCTTCCTGGCGGCGGGCTGGACCTGCCTACTCGTAGGAGTTCCACTTACGGGGTGCGCCCTTCTCGTAGTGCTGGCCGGCGTGGCCGCGCGGCAGCTCGCAGAAGAAGTTGCCCTGCAGGAAGAGGTCCCAGCTGTCCGGTCCACCCATCTTGCAGCGAGGCGCGGGCTCGGCAGCGACGTCTTCCGTGGAGTCGTTCATCCCAGCAGGGTTCTGATCGATGGTCATACATGCATCCTCTCCTATCAGAAGGTCGTCGATGCGAGCCGCGCTCCTGGCTTCCCCGGAGCGTGCTGTGTGCTCAGCAGGCTCTGGGCGCCCGGCTCTCAGGTCCACTCCAGGACGAGGTATCCGCGGTGGGGCACCTCGTCCTCGACCGTGATGACGTGGTCCTCCCGCACCGCCTGGACCGGCCTGGGGTCGGACAGCGGGGCCAGGAGTGTCGCTGTGACGTCGCCGGTCACGCCCTCGACCGTCACGCGTGGGCGGGCGGGGTCGGCGGAGCCGTTCGCGACGGCCAGACGGTGGCGGGTGCCGAGGCGGGCGTACTGCGGGATCAGGTGGGGGCCGCCGGTCACGAAGGGCATGCGGGCGCCCAGGAAGCGCAGGGACTCGTGGGCGAGGCGCCGGCCGTCGTCGCAGCGGCCGAGGGCCTCGGGGCGGCAGGCCGCCATCGTGACCACCCTGCCCCCTATGGAGTTCACGTGGGCGACCCGGCCCGCTCCCCAGTGCTCCCCGCGCGGGGTGAGGATCTCCGTCCATGTCTCCGCACCGGGCAGCGCGGTCATCCGGACCATCGACGGCTGCACGTTCACGCTCAGGAGCGCTCCGCCGTCCAGGATCCGTTCCATGCTGTACGGAGCCGCCGACGGCGTCTCCCGGTCCACCTCCTCGTGGAGGGCGACGCCCAGCAGCTCGCCGAAGCCGCGCCGGTCCAGGATCGCCGCGGCCGTGCCGTCCAGCAGGAGACCGCCGAGCAGCAACTGCTCCACCGAGGCATCGGGGACGCCCCACGCGACCGTGCCGAAGAGCGCGTTCACCCCCGCGACGCCCGCCTGGATGGGCACGCCGTACGGGAGGAGGAACGCGGAGGCCCGTAGGGGGTCGGCGTCCAGTCCCTGCATCGTGCCGTCACCGTGTACAAAAGCGGCTGTGTCTTGCTGCCAGGGGATGCCTACGCCGACCGATCGCGTGCGATCGGTGGCACAGAAGTCCAGCGCCGCCCGGGAGTTCGCGAGCATCCGCCCGATCCGGGGATAGCGCGCCGGGTCACCCGTGACGAACGGGAACACGTCGAGAAGCAGGGCGTCCGACCCGGACAGGGCCGCCGTGACCATCTCCGACCAGGTCTGTGTGTCGGACTTCGTCCACTCGGTGTGGGGCCAGTTCTCGATCTCGGGCGCCACTTCCACCGACGGGGGCCGCAGCCCGTTCTGCAGCTCCAGCATGGCCACCGAACGGGCAAGGTCGCCGGCGGGGCTGTCGCCGTACGGGGCGAAGTGCGGGCGGTGGGCGCCGACGCTCGCGAACAGGCGGTTCCAGTCGCGGCCTTCGACCGAGGCGATGCCGAGCCCTGAGCTCATCAGCCCGAGGGTCGACCGTCCGGCGACCGCCTCGCGTACGAGATCGACGACTTCGAGCTGAGCCGTCCGCCAGGTCCGCTGGAGCAACGCCCGCCACGGGTGCGGCTCGCCGGGCGCGGTGACGGCGGCGACCAGTTCCTCCCGCGTCACGTCCAGACCGAGCCGGGCCAGCATCTCCGGCTCGAACCCGCCGCCCCAGGTCAAGGGCGTGTGATTGTGGAAGCGGAAGTCGTCCTCCAGCCACATCACCCGGAACCCGAGCTCGGCGAAGCGTCCGTAGTGGGCGGCGATCCAGGCGCGCCAGACCGGGCAGGCGAAGGAGGCCGCCGCCGTCGAGACCTCGCCGGTGGGGGAGACGAGCGGCGCGAACCCCAGGTCCTGTACGCGGCCCCGATCGGCGTGCCCGGACGTGACCCAAGGGTTCAGACTGACCCCGATGCCCCGGTCGGCCAGGACCTCCCGTGCCGAGCGGGTGGCGGAGTACCAGAGGTCCTCGTCCGCGCCCGCCAGGTGTCCGGCGTACAGCTCCTCCGACCCGATGATCAGTACGACCTCGTCGACGGAGTGCCTCACGCAGAAGTCCGCCAGTGCGGTGGGGTCCTGATCGGGCATCACCTGGTAGCGCAGGTGGTATCGGCTCATGGCGCGGCTCTCCGGTAGCGGTGGGGGAGTCGTGTCGGTCCAGGCCCGCGTGGGCGTGGTCTCGACGAGCCGGCCCGAGACCCCCGACATGCCGATCACGAGTCCGCTGTAGCGGTTGACCAGGCGGAACGTACCGGTGGACGCCCCGTCGACGCTCTTGCCGGGGATGACGAACCACTGCTGGCCGACGGTGGGCCCGCCAGGGCGTGCCGCGGCCACGGTCGGCAGCGCGCCCCAGGCGCGGCCGCTGTCGCGGGTGGAGTCCACACCGAGGAGCTCCCGGCTGCCGGCGTTGGCGATGCGGTACGAACCGTCGCCGTTGGAGGTGAAGATCCACTTGCCGCGGTTGGACCCGTCGCCCGTGGGCAACGAAGTGGTCGCCCGACTGCCGGTGGCCTGCGCGAGGACGCGCCCGTTGCCGCTGCGGATCGTGTAGGCCGACCCCGAGACGACGGGGGCGGCGGGGGCGCTGGTCTCGACGGTGGTGTTGTAGTACTCGCCGTCCGCGCCGTCGGAGCAGAAGAACGAGCAGTAGCTGCGGAAGGTCTTGCCGACGATGGTGGAGCCGGTCTTGTTCACGGAGTCCAGCATCCAGCGGTACCAGGAGCCCGACCGGTAGTCGCCGGAGTCGCCGATCAGCCGCCACTTCTGGGTGGAGAGGTCGTCGGTGACGTAGAAGCGCTGGGCCTCCGAGCCGTCCTGGTGCACGGCCTCCGGCTCACCGAAGTACAGGCCGAGATGGGCGTTGTAGACGACGCTCATGGTCAACAGATCGGACTTGGCGGGCAGTTCACCGGCGGCCTGCTGCTCGGCGACGCTTCCGGGGGTGGCCGGGTCGTAGTCGTTCTCGACGGGGGTGTAGCCCGTGGTGTTGTCGGCGTCGACCGGCTCCATGTTGCTCTCCAGGCCGCCGACTCCCGGCTGGGACCAGGCGCCGTCGTACCACTTGCGCCAGGAACTCGGCGTCATCTTCGCGGACATGGGGGCACGGGCCACGTGTCCTCGGCTGCCGTCCGTCCACCCGCCCGGGACGCCGCCCTTCGGGATGGCGCGCGAGTTGTAGTAGACGTAGAAGTAGCCGGAGGCGGTGTCCACGAACAGCCGGGCGTCCCCGTTGCCGTAGTGGTAAGTGTCGTGGGGGAACGCCTCGTTGTCCCCTCGCTCGGTGCTGTACGGCGAGGTGAGGACGTGGTCCTTGATGTCCCAGGTCTTCCCCTGGTCCTTGGAGACGGCGTAGTCGATCGCGTCGTAGTGCAGGTTGTCCCCAAAGGGGTCCGGGGTGAACTCGTTGTGGACCAGGCCGTACCAGTCGCCCGAGTCCGGGTCCACCCACACACCCATCAGGTCGCAGTAGTTCCGCTGCGAGTAGTGCGAGCCGGCGGCCGCGTACGTGGACTCCCGGCCGGTGGGGCTGTTGTTGCACCGCCACGTGGTGTCGTCGTTGCGGTCCAGGGAGTTGGCCGGGTTGACCGCCTCGCTCAGCGCGGCGTCGCGCGTGGCGCCGTCGAAGTCCTTGCCCCGGTAGAAGGTCCAGGTGCGGGGGTCGTTCTGGGCGTACAGGGCGTGCGCGGACTGGTAGTAGAACGAGCCGTCCTTGTCGATGTACGTGGCGGCGGGTGTGTCGTCAGGGTGGGTCCACGAGCCCTTGGACCCGATGGTGACCGAGTACGTGGGGTCGGCGGCGGAGGCCGGCATGGCCGCCGCCGAGCCGGTCAGCGCCACGGCCGTCGCGACGAGAACACCGACGATTCTGATCCTGGAACGAGCCGACAACAGAGACTCCTCTCCGGCTGGACCGCCCGAGAGAGCGGGCCCGCGAGTCCTCGAATTAGTTTGAATAAAATCCGAACTAATAGGGGGGTGTCAAGGGTCAAGGCTCACGGGAGACCGATGCCGGAGACTTGCCATCATGAGAGCCGTCCGGTCCGGCGAGAGACGTGGAACGAGGAACGAGTGAAGGCTGACCCGCGAACGGCGGCGCCTGCGAACGCCGCCCCGTCCGGGCCCGCGCAGCCGCGCGACCGGCGGTCCATCCGGCGCACCAACCTCGGTGTGGTGCTGCGGATCCTGCGCGACGCGGGGCCGCGTTCACGCGCCCAACTCGCCGGCGACACGGGGCTGCCGAAGCCGACCATCACCAGCCTGGTCGCCGAACTCGTCTCCCTGGGCCTGGTCAGCGAGGGGCCCGCGCAGCGGGAAGGCGCCGTCGGCCGTCCCGGCACCCTGGTCCACCTCGACGGCCGGGACATCTGCGGTATCGGCGTGGAGATCAGTACGAGTTACGTGTACGTACTCGCCCTCGGCCTGACCGGCGACATCGCGTACGAGCAGCGCAGCGCGATCGACGTCGCAAGTGCCGGAAGCGACGCGGTGCTCGACCACACGGCCCGGTCCGTCCAGGCCTGCGTTGCCGCCCTGGAACAGGACGGCAAGCGGCCGATCGGCCTCACCCTGGCCGTACCCGGAGTGGTGGACCGGAGTCTGGGCGCCGTCGAGTACGCCCCCGCCCTCGGCTGGCGGAACGTCCCGGTCGCCGAGGAACTGCTCGCCCGCCTGGCACCGGCCCCGCCCCGCCTCACCGTCGAGAACGACGCGAAGGCCGGCGCGATGGCGGAGTACCTACGGGTCCAGGACATGGCCGGGCAGGACACGGGTGTGGGTGTGCACGACATGGGCGTCCACGACATGGTCTGCATCACCGGCGAACGCGGCATCGGCGCCGGCATCATCAGCGACGGCCGTCTGCTGCGCGGCCGCAGCGGCTTCGCCGGCGAGGTCGGCCACATGCCGCTCGGCCCTCGCGGCTCCGAGCGCCGCGTCTGCGTGTGCGGACGGCACGGGTGCTGGGAGACGATGGTCGGACTCGACGCCATCCTCCGCCTCGCCGCCGACGAAGGCGACGAAATCCACGACGCGACAGTCGAGTTGGAGACCCGGCTCGCCGAACTCCACCGCCGCGCCGAGGACGGCGACCCGCGCACCCTGGAGGCGCTCGACCGCGTCGCGGACGATCTGGGCCTGGGCATCGCGGTCCTTGCCGACGTGCTCAACCCCGGCGTGGTGGTACTCGGCGGCTACTTCACGCACATCGGCGACCTCATGCTCGACCGCGTCCGGCACGTGGTCCGCGACCGGGTGATGGCGCCGGACGCCGGCGGCTGCGAGGTCCTGCTCTCCACGCTGGGATTCACGGCGGCGGCCCGAGGGGGCGCGCATCTGGCCCTCGACGCGGTGTACCAGGACCCGAGCGCGGTGTGACGGACCGGGGCCGACGAGGGTCCCTCCGGGGTGAGGCGGCCCACAGGACCTAGGTCACGTACGACGTGGAATAGGAGAGGGTCAAGACCCACCCAAATCCCCCCATACGCCCACGCGACCTGCGAAAACACCCCCTCGCCCACCCCCGGGACGTTCGGCGCGGGTCCGACTCCGCTTCGTACCGGGGGTCGTTGCGTCGCCCGTTCAGCCCTGCTTGTCTGGTGGACGTCGCCAGGCAGCAGCGCTC